>JAUXCL010000068.1 GCA_030618905.1 Bacteroidales bacterium
CATATCTGCTGATGTTTGAGGATTCTCAAATTCGATTTGTTCTGCAGTAATGGTTACAATCTTATTGGGCACCTCGCTCCTTTTTTGCTCCCACTTATTGGCAGAAATAACGACCTCATCAAGTGGAACAAGTTTTTCCTGGAGTGCAACATGAAAACCAATAGATTTCAACTGGGAAAAAGTAAGGCTTAATTCCTGGTATGACGGGTGCTGAAATACCAGGGTGTCCCTTTCCGTAAAGCCCTTGATATCAGCAAGTCCATCTGAACTTGTCAGGGCAGTGGTTTTGTGATCAAAACTGTAGATCGCCACATGTTCTACAGGGTTCTTTGACTTATTGTCTATAACCTTAATAGCCTGAGCAAACAGCTGAGAAGAGCTCAGCATGATAAGCCAAAGTAATATAATACGTATTCCCCCCTTCACAACAAAGATATCTTCAATAGGTCTGGTGTACTGTCTACAATAGTTATACTCTAATTTTCAGGTAAGCATACATGCAAAAACTATGCTAAAGTATTCATCCCTATCTTGAAAATGGATTTATTTTTTTTTGGATGGATTATATCCTCTTTTTTTTGCAGCTTCTTCCAGGCGTTTCTGAAAGCCAGATTTCTTAACCGTTTTTTTCTTATTTTCCTGAAGTTGTTTATATATTTTCTTCTCATCTATCGTCCTGCGGATCAGGAACATTTGGCCAAATGTGATCAGGTTGGCCAGAAAATAATAATAACTTAAAGCTGCTGCATAGTTGTTAAAAATTCCAAGGAACATGATTGGCATCAGGTACATCATTGTTTTCATACCCGGCATCTGCTGGCTGGATGAAGCCATCATCTGGTTATTCATCCTGGTATAAATGATGGTAGACACAGTCATCAACAAGGTAAAGAGACTTACATGGTCTCCATAAAAAGGTATATCAAAAGGCAGATCGAATATTGAATCATAACTTGACAGGTCCGTTGCCCAGAGAAAAGATTGCTGCCGCAATTCAATGGATGAAGGGAAAAACCGGAACATGGCAAAGAGGATAGGCATTTGCAGGAGCATGGGCACACATCCTGCCATGGGGTTCACACCCGCTTTCTTATACATGGCCATCGTTGCCTGCTGTTTCTTCATCGAATCTTCCTTCTTAGGAAACTTCTTGGCAATCTCGTCTACTTCAGGCTTCAAAGCCCTCATTTTGGCCTGTGATTTATAGGTCCGGTAAGTGATAGGGAATAAGAACAGTTTAAGTAAAATAGTCAGAATTAGAATAATCAACCCATAATTCCATCCCAATGAGCCCAGGAAGTCGAAAACAGGCAGTACTGCAAAACGATTGATCCACTGCATAAGAAAGAAGCTCCAACCAAGGGGAATCTGTCTCTCCAAATCCTCCTTATAAGCTCGTACGACCTGATATTTATTAGGTCCGAAGTAGAACCTGAAACTATTACTTTCTTCCGCAAGTCCCTGGTACGGAATACCGATCGCCACAGACATAGTTTTGAGGTAACGGTCGCTGACCGGCAGCGGATTTGTAAAGGTTTCCATAACCGGATTGACGAAATAGTCATCAGCAAGGATTGTGGAAGAAAAGAAATGCTGTTTAAATGATACCCATTTTAATTTATCGGTCAGTGATTCCTTGTCATCGTCACCTTCAGAAAGGTAATCCACCTCGCCGTTGTTGAATTTATAATAAACGGTTGGCGCATTGAAGCGGTCTATCGCCTTTTCCTGTTTTCGGGTATTTACCTCCCATACCAGGTCAATCAGATTGCCTCTGGTAGAAATAATATCCCTCATCCCGACAAAATTAATATCAAAATCGATCATGTAATCATTATGCTGTACCGCATAGATGTATTCAATATATTGGCCCGGGTTGATCGCCCCTTCAGCAGTAGCACAGTAAAGTCGCATAGAAAAATTCACCACTTCACCTTCATCCACCATAAAGGAATTATTCCCTTCATAGACCTGTCCGTTAACATAAGGGATGAAGTAATAATCGTTGGTAAATATATTCCTGTTACTGGCAAAAAATTGAAGCCCGAACAAAGAGGTGTCGGAATCGAATAAAACAAGTGGCAGGGAGTCAAATGTTACATAATCTTTGAGTTCCACTGAATATATGCGGCCACCTTTACTTGACAGGGTGATTTTTGACAATTTGTTTTCAATGACAAAAAATTCATCCTCACCACTTGATGCCAGAGTAAAAACTCCATGCTTTTCCCAATCCGGTTCTGAACTTGTACCCTGATCCAGGGGCACTGGAGTTACTTCTTTTGATTGATTAAGAAGTTCTCTAGTCTCGATCTCACGTTCCTGCATTAAGGCCCGGGAAATAGAGTCCTGTACCTGCCTTTGTTGATAAACCCGGGCAATCGAATCCTGTTTCCTTTTTTGCTCTTCCAGCTCTTCTTTGGACGGCTTGTTCAGCAAACTCCAGCCGATGAAAATGCCAAAGATCAGAAGCAAGCCAATGATGGTATTTCTATTCATTGAAAATTAATTTTTATCCAGCAACATGAAGCTGATCGTGATATTTTATACAGGCACCAATAAAACCTACAAACACAGGATGCGGTTTAGCCACGGTACTCCGGTACTCGGGATGAAATTGCACACCGATGAACCAGGGATGGTCTTTCAGTTCAATGATCTCAACCAGGTTATCCTGAAGGTTAATGCCTGCAGGGATCATTCCTGCATCACGATAAGTATCCAGGAATTCATTATTGAACTCATAGCGGTGACGGTGCCTTTCCGCTATGTTTTCTTCTTTATAAATACTATAAATCTTGGTTCCCTTTGTTAACGTGCATGGATAAGACCCTAATCTCATGGTCCCACCCTTCTTATCAATTTTTTTCTGGTCTTCCATAAGGTCAATGACCGGGTATTTCGTTTTTTGATCAATTTCGGTTGTATGGGCAGTTTTATAATTCAGCACATTTCTTGCATATTCAACCACCGCACATTGCATACCCAGGCAAATTCCCAGGAAAGGTATCTTTTGTTCCCGGGCAAAATTAATAGCCGTTATTTTGCCTTCAATACCTCTTTCACCAAAGCCAGGGGCAACCAATATGCCATCAAGCCCTTTCAGTTTATCTTTAATATTTTCAGGTTTGAGGCCTTCCGAGTGGATAGATTCCACATTCACCTTGCATTCATTTTCGGCCCCTGCATGTATAAAGGACTCATTAATTGATTTGTAAGCGTCTTTCAGCTCAACATACTTTCCGATTAACCCAACCTTTACTTCCTTTTTAGGATTTTTCAGGCGATCCAGGAATGCTTCCCAATTGCTAAGGTCAGGATAAGTACCGATAGGCAAACCAACCTTTTTAAGCACTTCAACATCCAGTTTCTCTTCCCTCATCAGCAAGGGGACATCATATATGGTTTCAGCATCTATTGATTCAATAACCGATGAAACCGGCACATTACAAAACAAAGATATCTTGGCTTTAATGTTCTCGTTAAGCGGTTTTTGTGTCCTGCAAACAATAATCTGAGGTTGAACACCGGATTCCAACAGCATTTTGACAGAGTGCTGCGTAGGTTTTGTTTTCAGTTCCTGTGCTGCAGCAAGGTATGGGATCAAGGTCAGGTGTATTACAATACAGTCATCCCCCAATTCAAAACGCATTTGCCTAACGGCCTCAATGTATGGTAATGATTCAATATCCCCGACAGTACCCCCGATCTCAGTGATGACAAAATCATAATTACCTTCATCCCCGAGGATTTTTATACTTCGTTTTATTTCATCTGTGATATGCGGGATTACCTGCACCGTTTCCCCCAGGTAATCACCACGCCGCTCTTTATTGATAACCGTTTGGTAAATCCTTCCGGTAGTAACATTATTGGCCTGGGAGGTAGGCACATTAGAGAATCTTTCATAATGTCCCAGGTCAAGATCTGTTTCTGCGCCATCTTCGGTTACATAACATTCACCATGCTCATAGGGATTGAGTGTTCCCGGATCCACGTTGATATATGGATCAAGTTTCTGGATCGTTGTTGAATAGCCTCTTGCCTGTAGCAATTTCGCGGTGGAAGCTGAGATAATTCCCTTTCCCAGGGAAGATGCAACCCCACCTGTAACGAAGATATATTTAGTCCCGGCCATAGTCTGATCAGTGATTTAAACGCTAATAATACCTATATCCTTTAACCTTTGCAATTTGCTTTGCCAGGCGGATAACCTGTATGGTGTATCCAAATTCATTATCATACCAGACATATACAATAATATTCTTACCATCTGCAGATACCTGGGTCGCCGGTGAATCATATATTCCTGCCACCGGATCACCAATAAAGTCTGTAGATACCGATTCACCTGAAGCAGAATACCTGATCTGTTGCACCAATTTTCCATGCAGCGCAGCATCCCTGAGGATTTCATCTAATTCATCTCTTGTGGTTTTCTTTTTTACAGTCAACGACAGGATGGCCAGGGAAACGTTAGGTATGGGTACCCTTACCGCATTGGCAGTAAGCCTGCCAGCCAATGAGGGGATGGCCTTGGCAGCAGCATCCCCTGCCCCTGTGGAAGTAATTACCATATTCAATGGTGCTGACCTGCCCCTCCTGGCTTTTCTGTGAAAATTATCTGTAAGATTCTGGTCGTTTGTATATGCATGAATAGATTCAATATGCCCTTTTTCAATTCCAAGCTGATGCTCCAGGACATACAATGTCGGAACGATGGCATTGGTTGTACAGGATGCGGCTGAAAAAACATTTTCTTTATCAACATCGAGTTCAAGGTGGTTCACACCATAGACGATATTCGGAATATCACCTTTGGCAGGTGCCGTAAAGAGAACTTTGCTGATGCCTTTGGCATTCAGATGCCTGCTCAATCCATCCCTGTCCTTGAAAATACCCGTATTGTCAATTAAAATGGCATCATGTATGCCTTCCGCTTCATAATCAATCTCTTCCGGCTCGCTGGCAGCAAGCATTTTCACCACATGCCCATTGACAATAATGGTTTTATTGTCCAGATCTTCCAACACATTACCCCTGAAAGGGCCATGTATTGAATCATGCCTGATCAATGATGCTCTCTTCCGGATATCTTCAGGTGTATTTCTTCTGGTCACAACGGCCCGTACCCGCAACTGTGTTCCGTTGCCCTGGATGATTAATTCCCTCAGCAGTAATCGGCCAATACGGCCAAATCCAAACAGGACAATATCTCTTGGTTTGGAGAATGGCGGCTTTTTCCCGATACCATCTTTGAGCTTATCGCGCACAAACTCCCTGACATCCTTGTAATTTTCTTTCTCATTGCTCCATTCAAAATTTAATCTTCCGATATCAATCCTTGCTTGTATCAGGTCAAGATCTGCAATGGCTTTGGCAATGGCCAATGAATCTTTCACCTCAAGCTTTTTACCAATGACGGTTTCAGCGTAGGAATGTTTAAAGAGGATAACACTTGCACTTCTGTCGAGAAGCTGGTTTCTGAACAGGATGAGTTCCACACCTTTATCATAGAACAACCTGTTGAGTACTTCTGCAAACTTAAACCCACATTTTTCCTCACTGATCCAATTGATCAAAGATTCATCATAATGGTTATCCGGGCTTTCATTGGTTGATTCAAGAAGGCTTTTTCCCATATTAACTGTTTTAAAGGGTAATTGATAATTACTTGAAAGTGTGCATCAAATGTACTGGTCAAAAATAAAAAAAAAAGGGATAACAAATTCGGTTTGAAATCCCTTTTAATTCACAGTCGTAAATTTTTTATTCACCAAGGTAGGCTTTAAGCAATTTGCTTCTTGCTGTATGCTTTAACCTTCTGATGGCTTTCTCTTTAATTTGTCTAACCCTTTCGCGGGTTAAGTCAAATTTTGCTCCAATTTCTTCGAGCGTTAAACCATGATTCATACCAATACCGTAATACAGGTTAATCACATCCCTTTCTTTGTCCGTTAATGTAGCCAAAGAACGTTGAATCTCTTTATTAAGTGATTCCCTCATAAGGTGTGCATCTGTTTTCGGAGTGTCATCATGAACGTACACGTCCAGGAATTTCGTATCATCTTCCTGACTGATTGGCGCATCCATGGAAATATACTTAGTCGTAATTTTCATGGCTTTGTCAATCTTGTACTCTGGCATTTCCATCAATTCCGCAATCTCATCAGTTGATGGTGGACGTTCATACCTCTGCTCCAGTTTTGAAGATGCCTTTTTAATCTTGTTAAGGGATCCAACCTGGTTAAGTGGTAACCTTACTATCCTTGACTGTTCGGCAAGTGCCTGTAAAATGGACTGGCGGATCCACCAAACAGCATAAGAAATAAATTTGAAACCTCTGGTTTCATCAAACCTTTTGGCAGCTTTTATCAGTCCCAGGTTCCCCTCATTGATAAGGTCCGGGAGGGTTAATCCCTGATTCTGATATTGCTTGGCCACTGAAACAACAAAACGCAAGTTAGCTTTGGTTAGTTTTTCTAGTGCGGTCTGGTCTCCTGCTTTAATCTTTCTAGCTAATTCTACTTCTTCTTCCGCGGTAATGAGTTCTTCTTTTCCGATGTCTTGCAAGTATTTGTCAAGGGAAGCTGTTTCACGGTTGGTAATTGACTTTGTAATTTTTAATTGTCTCATATTCTCCTTTTTCAGTACCTTAAATACATTATGTTCTAAGAACTTTAAAATTTACCAAAGCAGCCCGCAAATGTACAACAAAATGCGCCTCTTTGAAAGAGTTTAACGATAATTATTTCAAAAAAATTGTTATCTATTTGAAAATAATCTGAATAGCTATAATCCCAATTCATATGTCACCCTCATCCCGTTGGGATAAATTCCCTGTATTTTAATATATTTATCATTGAGTGTCAATGCCCGGGAAAGATTATCTTTAGAGCTGATCCTCGAATCATTGATACCGGTAATAATAAAACCTTGTCTGATCCCTCCTCTTTGAAGGATACCTTCACTTTCAACAGAGGATACTTTCAGTCCATTATTGATCATCAGCATTCGTTTATCCTCATCTCCTATTTTTTGTAAAGTTGCCCCAAGCATCTCATTATAGAATTTCTCCTCTTTCCTGACAATAGAGGTGGTACCATCAACATTCTTCAATTCAACACTATAGTTTCCGGGATGATTATCCCGTTTTACATCAACTTTTACCATATCTCCCGGCCTGTGTTGCCCGATCACTTCAAGCAATTGAGACAGGGTATTGACCTCGATGCCATCGACATGTGTGATGACATCTCCTTTTTCAATACCGGATTTCTCAGCACCACCATTTTCACTCAAGGCATCGATATATATCCCTTTCAGATTATCAAATCCCTGCTCCCGAGCAAAATCATCATCAATCTCCCTGATGATTACACCCAGATAAGCCCGTTGGATCTCTCCATATAAACGCAGATCCTCAACAACTTTTTTTACAATATTCACGGGTATCGCAAATGAATATCCGGCAAAAGAACCGGTATTACTTGCAATGGCAGCATTGATACCAATAAGTTCACCATCTGTATTGACCAGGGCCCCACCGCTATTACCACGGTTAACGGCCGCATCAAACTGTATAAAAGATTCAATGCTGGACTGATTGCCCAGGATATTGATATTTCTTGCTTTAGCACTAACGATCCCTGCAGTTACAGTTGATGTCAGGTTGAATGGGTTACCAACAGCAAGGACCCATTCACCAATTTTTACATGGTCAGAATTACCATAAGTAACATGAGGCAATTCCTCACCTTCCACTTTGATCAGGGCCAGGTCGGTAGTTGGATCGGTACCAATAATTTCTGCTTTCATAGTACGCTTGTCATTCAGGGTGACCTCAATCAATTCTGCCCCCTGGACCACATGATTGTTGGTGACAATATACCCATCCGCTGAGATGATCACACCTGATCCGAAACCTGAAATGGGGTATTGTTGCTGCGGCCTGGTATCATAACCAAAGTACTCCCTTAATGCGCCGAAAAAATCATCATAAACGTTACTTTTGTGAAGAAACTGCGACCGGATATGCACTACGGCATGAATTGTACGTTCTGCGGCAGTGGTAAAATCCGGACCATCAATTGGAGCTCCTGTGGTATAGCTGGCCTGGTGAACCCGGACGGGTAATGACTGAGTTGGCTGGAAGCTGCTTTCAATAAATTGATTACCTGTACGATCTGTCAGGGCAGCGAAAACAATGAAAACTGATAACCCACCAAATATAAATGCGATGAAAAATATTCCTGCTCTTTTCATGGTCTAAGTATAATTTAAACAATTGAGATAACGAAATGTTAAATATAAGATATAGTTGAGGCTCCGTGTGTTAATTAATGTTAATTTTCCCTGATGAATTTTAAAAGCCATATAACCTGATTACTTATCTTTGCAATAAAGCTGCGAGGGCAATCCATGATCATTCAATTTCATAAATATGAAGGTACCGGTAATGATTTTATCATGATCGATAACCGGAATGCTAACTTCAAGAATGATGCCAGTACAATTTCCAGACTTTGTGACAGGAAATTCGGTATCGGTGCCGATGGTTTGATATTGCTTAACCCTTCAGGCGATTTGGATTTTGCCATGGCATATTTTAATGCAGATGGGCAACAGGCCGAGATGTGTGCCAATGGTGGAAGGTGCATCATCGCTTTCGCCCATTCACTTGGAATTATTGACAAAAAAGGGACATTCAGTGCACCCGACGGCCTACATTCAGGGCTGATAGAACATCAATCAGATCATCGATTTTATATTAGCCTTGGAATGTCCGATGTTTCTGTAATTCAGCGCAATACAGACCACTTCCTGATTAATACAGGTGTTCCGCATTATATTAAATTTGTTTCCAATATTGAAAATATACATGTTCCTGAAGAAGGAAGGAAGATCAGGAATAGCGAGGCTTTTAAAGTTGCAGGGATCAATGTTGATTTTTGCCAGATCAGCCATAGGCGATTATTCGTCAGGACCTATGAGCGAGGTGTGGAAGATGAAACATTATCCTGTGGAACTGGCGTAACAGCTGCATCCATCGCTGCGTATATCAGTGATAAAATATCATCTCCTGTCATGGTAAAAACTCCCGGAGGAGAACTAAAGGTTAGTTTTGAACCTGACGGAAAAGCCTTCAAAAATGTATTTTTAAGCGGTGCGGTAAGCAAGGTTTTCCAGGGAGAATTTGCACTGTTCTCATGAATACTTCCTTAAACAAGTAATTTTACTGTATATATCCCAACTCTTTTCAATTATCTCCGTAAAAGTAATCGTCAAATCTTTAATAGATTAGCACAGTAGATGAGCACGATTTTGTTAAGGGCACTCGAACCATCAGATGTAGACCTGCTGTATAATTGGGAAAACGATGCTTCCATATGGCACCTGAGCAATACCCTGACACCATTTTCAAGGTTTGCACTGGAACAATATGTGATGAACTCGCATGAAGACCTGTTTACTACCAAACAGTTAAGATTAATGATTGACCTTGTTGAAAATGATCAAACAAGGTCTATCGGCTGCGTCGATCTGTTCGACTTTGATCCCATTAATAAAAGAGCCGGGGTAGGTATCCTGGTTGTTAAAGAAGAAAGAGGTAAAGGCCATGCATCGGAGGCATTAGAGCTCATGATCAAATACGCCTTTAAGCGCTTACGCCTTCATCAATTGTATAGTAACGTATTGAAAGGCCAACAGGCGAGCCTGGATCTTTTCAAGAAAAAGAAATTTGAAGTTATTGGTATCAAAAAGCAATGGCTGCTGGTTGAGAAAGAATGGATCGACGAATATATATTGCAACTCATTAATCCGGAAAATTGAAGATCATTATAATATCCTGAAAATGGCATATTATCATTCAAAATACGGTTATGCAAGGAACAGGAAAAAAAAGTCCAGGTGGACGAAATTTGTCCTGATCTTCTTATTTATACTCATCATTTTTGCAGTAATTGCGGCTTATCTCCTTTATAATTCCCTGTTCAAGGAAAACGTATGGCTTAATGATCAACCCATGGCATCTGTTTACATTCCAACAGGGGCTGATTATGAAGACGTCAAGGCCATTTTATACCAACAAGGCGTGATCGTTCACAGGAACAGCTTTGAATGGGTTGCAAAACGAAAAAACTATCCGGAACATGTTAAACCCGGAAGATATGTGATCAGGGAAGGCATGAACAATACTGAGCTGGTCAATATGCTAAGGGCGGGAATACAAACCCCCGTGACAGTGGAGTTTAATAATATCAGGACAATAGAGCAGCTTGGCCATAGGATTGAACAACAAATCGAAGCAGATTCTTCTGAGATGCTCAGCCTATTGAACGATTCTTCATATATCAGCAAGTACAACTTCGACCATTACACCATCGAAACCATGTTTATTCCAAATACTTACGAGTTATATTGGAATACCAATGCCAGGCAATTTATAGAAAGAATGTATGCTGAATATCAGGATTTCTGGGATGAAACAAGGAGAGAAAAAGCCAATAATATGGAAATGACCATTCCGGAAGTTAGCACCCTGGCATCTATCATTGAAAAGGAAACGGTGAAGAATGATGAAAAAGCAAGGATTGCCGGGGTATATATCAACCGGCTCGAAAGCAAATGGTTGTTGCAGGCTGATCCCACGCTTATCTATGCGATGGGGGATTACAGTATCAGGCGGGTTTTAAACCAGTACAAGAAAATTGATTCTCCCTATAATACATACAAGTACCTGGGATTACCTCCCGGCCCTATCTGCATCCCATCCATTGCATCAATAGATGCTGTACTGAATTATGAAAACCACGACTACTTCTTCTTTTGTGCCAGGGATGACATGAGTGGATACCATGCTTTTGCAAACAATGTTACAGAACACAACCGGAATGCAAAAAGGTATCAGAAAGCACTTGATGAGATGAACATTAAAAAATAGATCATCCACATTAAATGGTTACAAAGCGTTTTTTACTTTTGTAAAAAATCTGAATTTGGCTTCAAAGATTCCCATATCATTTATTTTTCCTTCTCTTATCGCATTAATGCTATTCATCTCCCTTCCCACATCCGCTCAGGATAACCTGAATTTTCCTGACAGCATTCATAATAAAAGGCTTAAAGGTACAATCATCACCGGAAGCGCCATGTATGTAGGATCTATGGTGGGTTTATATTATTTATGGTACAAAGATTACCCCCATTCATCATTTCA
>JAUXCL010000150.1 GCA_030618905.1 Bacteroidales bacterium
AAACCATCACACAAGCTCGCTGGGAAGGGAAGGATCAGATTTCAGTGCAGCCATATTTGCCCATATCATAAATGCCCGGGAGGTGATCATCTGGAAGGATGTACCTGGTGTACTGAATGCCGATCCAAGGTATTATGAGAATACCATAAAAATAGACAGGCTTTCATACAGGGAAGCCATGGAGCTGTCTTACTTCGGCGCTAAAGTGATTCACCCCAAAACCATTAAGCCATTACAAAACAAACTGATACCGCTTATTGTAAAAGATTTTTATAATCCCTCCGGGAAAGGCACCTTAATTGAAAAACTCCCGGGGAAAGAAACTACAGTTCCCTTTTACATTGTCAAGACCAACCAGGTATTGATCTCTATTTCTCCATCAGACTTTTCATTTATCGCCACCGACCATCTTCATCATATCTTCGGCCTGCTTTCAAAATATGGCATCAGGTTAAACCTCATGCAAAACTCGGCCATCAGCTTTTCCATTTGTGACGATGCGCAACAGAATATTGAAAAACTGCTGGACAGCCTTCATGTAAGCTATGGTTTAAAATATAATACAGATCTGCATCTTATTACCATACGGAGGTATAGTGAAAGTCTTATCGAAGAGGTCACCGGCAACCGTGAGGCCTTACTGGTACAAAGGAGCAGGAAAACAATACGACTGGTGGTTAAGGCGTGAAGCGTGAAGGGTGAAGGGTGAGAAGTATTGTATAAATTTTAATTTTGCAGAAGTCTAACTTAAAATATTTCAAAGATGAAAGGTTCAATAGCAATTATATGCGGCGGAGGTCCTGCCCCGGGCATCAATTCCGTCATCAGCGCAGTGTCCAAGATTTTTTTAAAGGATGATTACAGGGTCCTGGGAATCCACGAAGGTTATAAAGGATTATTTACCGAAAACCCGGACATTGTGGACATTGACTTCAGTTTTGCTGATAAGATCAAGAACCAGGGTGGATCAGCCCTGATGATGAGCCGTTTTAAGCCAAAGCATAAGGATTTCAACACCCGGCTTTTTATACAGCATGATGTGAAGCTGCTGGTCACTATTGGGGGGGATGACACTGCATCTACAGCCAACCGGATATCCGGATACCTAAGTGACAACAATATATCTATTCAGAATATTCATGTTCCGAAAACGATCGATAACGACCTGCCGCTTCCGGAAGGAACGCCTACGTTTGGGTACCAGTCGGCTAAGGAAGAGGGCGTTAAGATCGCTTCCACCATCTATGAAGATGCGAGGACCAGCGGCAACTGGTTCATTATCTCCGCCATGGGGCGGGAAGCAGGTCACCTGGCTTTCGGCATAGGGGCAGCCTGTCATTTCCCCATGATCATTATTCCGGAGATGTTCAATAAAACCCATATCAGCTTTGATAAGATCACGCGGCTTATCATTTCTGCCATCATCAAACGTAAATTACTGGGTATCAAATACGGGGCAGCCATCATCAGCGAGGGGGTTTTCCATTTTATGACAGATGAGGAGATCACCTCTTCAAAGATCAGCTTTACCTTTGATGACCATGGCCACCCTGAACTGGGAAACGTCAGCAAAGCTCATATATTCAACATCTTACTGCAAAGAAAGTTGAAGGAGCTAAAGATTGACGTAAAAAGCCGTCCCGAGGAGCTGGGATATGAGCTGAGATGTATCACTCCCATTGCATTTGACCTGATGTACTGCTCACTGCTGGGGTATGGCGTGAAAGAGCTGTTTGATGAAGGTAAGACCGGCTGTATGGTCACGGCTGATCCCAAAGGTGACATCGCACCCCTCTTCCTGAAAGATGTTGAAGATGAACATGGAAAGATAAAACCCAGGCTTGTCAATATAGATTCCCAGAAATTCAGGATGGTGTGCGATGATGGATTGCAGTACATCACGGAAAAGGATTATCACCAGGCTAAACAATACTTCCCCAACCCGGAGCACTACGACTTTAGAAAGATTCTGAATTGGAAATAATTACCGGTTCTTTGCAGAAATACGTACTTTTCTTAATTGCATAAGTTTTTAAGCATGTTGTAATACACCTCATCCCCTGGCCCCTTCTCCTCCAGGAGAAGGGGTATCCCGCTCATCGTAAACAATTTAACAAGACATTTAATTATGGCTTTTCTCGGTAAAACATTTGATCACTTATTGCACTTAGGGGCAAATGAAGTTAAACAAGCAATTATCAGATTTGTACAAAACAATCCCCATTCCTAAGCTTCAAACCCTCCCCCTATCCCCACCCCCATCCCCCTTCTCCTGGAGGAGAAGGGGTTAGGGGTTGAGGTGTTTTAAAAAGAAGGAGTCAGGGGAAAAGCTCGCATCTTTGTGATGAACCATAACTTTATAAACTTTCAACGCTGCATGAATAATGCAGGCTAATTTCCCAAAATAACTTCCGCCACGTTCTTTCTAAACTTATCTACAGCGTCCATGACGATGCTTTCGTTGGAAGGATAAGGCACTTCTTTTTTTTGCACCAGGGTTTTTGTCTCTTCGCCACAGGCATTCACATTTCCATGGAGAGAGCCATACTCGTGAAGGAACACCGATTCGGCCCGTACAGGAACAGTATTCACCAACATTTTCCTGACATTATCGACATACCTGATACGCCCTTCCATGACTGCGCTTTTTCGTTGATGAGTCTCGGTAACAGTACAACTGATGGTATCAACAACATTGTACAGATCATCCAGAATATCACGTTCTTCCTTGTATTCCAGGATCTTGATCTGATCCTTTGAAACGCTGATCCTGTCAATCACCACCCGTATTGCAAAATCATATCTCCCCTGTTTTTTTTCCTGCGTATTTTCAGGGGAATGTTTAGCCCGGTATTCCCGGAACACTTTACCTAATTCTCCAATGATGGCATCATTCAGATCTTTTCCGGTATTGTTAACGAGTTCAAAACGAACATCAGGTTCTCCGAGGGTAATCGCTTTTCGCAGGAGTTTGTCAATATCCCTGTACTGTTCGTACATATCAGCAACCAACAGGAGCTCAGAATAAGCAGTCCTGGCTTTTTGGGGGTCATCTTCTTCCAGTAATTTTCCGGCCCTGGCATAAAAATAAGCGGCCGCTTTGAGTCTGGCTTCCCTGATGTCGGGGTCATAATCTTTATAGCTGTATCCAATCTCTTCCAGGGTAGATACGGGCAATGCCCTCAACATTTTCTGTCTCTTATCAAGCTTACTGTACAACGAATAAACCTCATACCAGATACCTGGCATGCCGGTTTGCCGAAGCATAGCTATCCCATTTTCATCTACCTCGTTGGCCTCATGGTAAAGTTTTTCAAGCTGTTGTTTCTTTTTCTCATTCCCAGGATACTGAACAAGCTTATTGACCTGTTTCCGGATATTCTCATCGTAATCATACGCTTGTGAAAAAACATTGGATGGGAAGTAAAAAAGCAGCATAAGAAAAATACCTGCCTTTATCAATTGCTCAAGAACTGTCACAGGGAAGAATTTAAACTCGTGAAAATCAAACTTTTTCACAGCTAAAATAAGGTTCCCGCTGAATAAAAAAACAGATGATATCATAGCGATTGCAAAATTAATTTTTAATTTTACTCCAAATTTTGTGCTAAACTCATTATTTAGGGTAATTTTTCTTAAATGTTCAAATATCTTGTACGGATCATATTGCGTTACAGGCTGATAAACATCATCGTTATCATCCTCGCAACAGCCTTCATGGGATACAAGGCGCTTAATGTGAAACTATCCTATGAATTTGCACAGATGTTGCCGCAAAGTGATTCCACCAATATTTTTTATAAGAAATTCAAGAAAACATTTGGAGAAGACGGGGCAGTTATGTTTAGCGCCATTCAGGCCCCTGAGATCTATGAATTAGAGAAATTCAATGCATGGTACGACCTGACATACGATATTAAAAAAATCGAAGGCGTTGAGGAGGTTGTTTCCATTGCCAAGATCTACTACCTCGTAAAAAATGACAGCATCAAGAAATTTGGGTTTGAACTGATTGTCAAAGAACGTCCGGAAAGTCAGCAGGAGGTTGACAGTCTCAAACAGATCATTTTCTCCTATCCCTTCTATAAAGGGATCTTATACAATCCTGAGACAGATGTAACCCTGCTTATGATTACCCTGGATAAAAAGGTATTAAATACCAAAAACAGGGTTGCATTGATCAACCAGATCAAAAGAAAAACTGATGAGTTCGGGGAAGAAAATAATATTGAGATGCATTACTCAGGTTTGCCTTACATCCGTACCAAAACATCCGAAAAGGTACAAAAGGAACTTATCTCTTTTATTTTCATGGCATTGATTATTGCAACGATCATATTGCTGATCTTTTTCCGTTCAGGGAAAGCTGCTTTTTTCACCATAATCATCGTTATCATCAACGTTATCTGGGTGCTGGGCATCATGTCGCTATTAGAATATGATATTAATATACTGACAGGTATTTTGCCCCCGTTGATCATCGTGATCGTTGTAGAAAACTGCATTTTCCTTTTGAATAAGTACCACGACGAATACAGAATACACGGCAACAAGATAAAAGCGCTATCAAGGGTTGTACGGCGTATCGGAAATGCCAATCTACTCACCAATGCCACAACTGCTGCAGGTTTCGCCGCTTTCATTGTGACCGGCAATAAAATCCTGGTGGAGTTTGGGATAACGGCATCCCTGAGCATATTACTTGCATATCTGCTAACTCTTTTTTTGATCCCGATCATATTCAGTTTACTGCCTCCTCCCAAAAGCCGGCATATCCGCCATCTTGAAAGAAGCCTGGTAAACCGTATTATCGACAAAGTTGTTTTCCAGGTCCAGCATCACAGGAATGTCATTTATATTGTTACCATAATTTTGGTCTGCATCGGGATTATCGGGGCTCTAAAGCTGCGGGTCACCGGGAACATTGTGGACGATATTTCAAAAAAAGACCAGCTTTACAAAGACCTGATCTTCCTGGAGAAGAATTTCAATGGGGTGATGCCCCTGGAATTCTCTATAGACACCAAAAAGAAAAGAGGTGTCATGAAGCTTTACAACCTGCAAAAAATCAATGAGTTGCAGAAAGTCCTTAAGAGATACCCGGAATTATCGAAATCAATATCACTGGCAGAAGTCGTAAAGATTGCACGTCAGGCATTCTATCGTGGGAATGAATCATACTACGACATGCCCAACAGCCAGGAATTGAATTTTATGGCCCGGTACCTGCCGGATATGAAATCCGGCAAAAGAACCATTATCAATTCCTTTGTCGACACCAATCTGCAGGTGACCAGGGTCAGCACCCAAATGAGGAACATCGGCACCAATGAGATCCAAAGGATACAGGAAGAATTGAGGCCGGAGATCGATTCCATATTTCCACCATCCAAATATAATGTTGAAATAACCGGCACAAGTATTGTCTTTCTCAAAGGCACCCAGTATCTTATAAAAAATCTGACTACAAGTCTGCTCCTGGCAATCTCAGTCATATCGGTATTGATGGCGTTGCTGTTCACTTCAGCCAGGATGATCCTGATCTCCCTGATCCCCAATATCCTTCCTCAGATCATGACAGCAGGTATGATGGGATACCTGGGAATACCGATAAAGCCTTCCACCATTCTGATCTTCAGTATTGCCCTGGGAATTTCGGTTGACAATGCCATTCACTTTTTATCACGGTACAGGCTTAATCTCCGGCTGAACAACTGGCAGATCAAATCATCAGTGATCGCAGCCCTCAGGGAAACAGGTTATAGTATGATCTATTCTTCGGTTGTGTTGTTCTTCGGTTTTGCGATCTTTATTACATCTTCCTTTGGGGGCACGGAAGCGATGGGGTACCTGATATCCTTTACCCTGGTCATGGCACTTTCATCAAACCTCTTTTTGTTACCTTCGCTGTTGCTGACACTCGATAAACGGATCACTACCAAATCGTTCAGGGAGCCTTTGCTGGATATCTTTGACGAAGAAATAGATATTGAACTGGAAGAGCTTCAGATAGAAAGGCTGGATACTAGAGGCAGGGCTTAAGGTAAAGAATAACAATTAGTAACTATTTAGATGATTATTAAATTTGCTTTAATTAATATACTCAGGAG
>JAUXCL010000161.1 GCA_030618905.1 Bacteroidales bacterium
ACAAGAAAGTTTCTGATGAAAACGTTCTTAAGATCAATGTAACAGGATATGATCCTGGCGTATACATGATCAAGATAGAGACCAAAGACGACATCATCATTGAGAAGGTGTTGATCATGAGATAATCCTGAACCGGGCAGTATAATACTACCGGGAAATAGGAACACGATAAAAAAGAGGTCCCGCAAAATTGCGGGACCTCTTTTTTTGTGGAAAAGCTTATTTTTGTCTGGCCAATAAATTTTTTTATGATATCAGTAAATAACATTTCTGTCCATTTTGCAGGTGATTACCTGTTCAGGAACATTTCCTTTCTGATCCGTGATAAGGACAAGATTGGATTGGTGGGCAAGAATGGCTCAGGAAAGACGACCATACTGAATATCATTGCCCAAAAATTTAACCCGGAAAGGGGTGAGGCAATTGTTCCCGGCGAGACCAGGATCGGGTATTTACCACAGGAAATGGATATCCATACCGGCAGAACCGTTTATGATGAAGTAATTACTGCATTTTCAGAAGTCATCGCACTACAAAAGCAGATAGAGCAGTTGAATGCCGAAGTTGTCAACCGTGAAGATTATGACTCCGCCTCTTACCAGAAAGTGATCCAGGAATTGGTAGAGTTAAATGAACAATATCAAATAATTGGCGGAGAGCAAGTGCAGGCGAATTCGGAGAAAATACTCATTGGGCTTGGATTTGAAAGGCGGGATTTTCAGAGGCCCATGACAGAATTCAGCCAGGGATGGCAAATGCGTGTTGAACTGGCTAAAATTCTGTTGGCGGCACCCGATGTATTGCTTCTGGATGAGCCTACCAATCATCTGGATATAGAGTCAATCCAATGGTTAGAAGATTTTTTAATCAACTTTAACGGAGCTGTTATTCTGGTTTCGCATGACCGTGCTTTCCTGGATAATGTGACAAAAAGAACAATAGAAATATCTGACCAAAAGATCTTTGACTATAAAGCCAGTTATTCAGACTATATATTACTCAGGGAGGAAAGGCTTAATAATCAGATTGCTACTTATAATAACCAGCAAAAGCAAATCAAACAAATTGAACGCTTTATAGAACGCTTCAGGTATAAAAATACCAAGGCCAGGCAGGTACAGTCCCGTATCAAAATGCTGGATAAGATGGAAGCCATCAATATCGAGGAAATAGATGACAGTACCTTTTCATTTAAATTTCCTCCGGCTCCAAGAGGTGGAAAAATCACTGTAGAAGCTGAAAATCTGATTAAAAGATATGATGAGAACCTGGTATTGAATGGTATAAATGTTTCCATTATCAATAAAGACAAGATTGCTTTCGTGGGTAAAAATGGTGAAGGGAAATCAACCCTGTCGAAAATATTTGCCAGGAAGCTGGACTTTGAGGGGAATATCAAATATGGCCACCAGGTGAGTGTTGGCTATTATGCTCAGGATCAATCGGAAATGCTGGATGGAAGCAAGACTGTATTTGATACTATCGATGAAATTGCAGTAGGGGATATGCGGCCTAAGGTAAGGAATTTATTGGGCACCTTTTTATTCAGCGGGGATGATATTGATAAAAAAGTAAAGGTCTTATCCGGTGGCGAAAAGTCCAGGTTATCATTGGCAAAATTGCTTCTGACCCCGGTAAACCTGTTGATCCTGGATGAGCCTACCAACCACCTCGATATGCAATCAAAGGATATGTTGAAAAATGCTTTGTTGCAATACGATGGTACCTTGATACTGGTATCTCACGACAGGGATTTCCTTCAGGGGCTTAGCAATAAAGTGTATGAATTCAGGGATAAGCAAATCAAAGAATACCTGGGGGATATTTATGATTTTCTTGCATCAAGAAAAATGCAAAGCTTGCGGAACCTGGAACAGAATGTCAGCGGCAACAATAAGGAGCATAAAAATCCATCCAGGCAAAAGAAATTATGGCAAAAGAACAAGGAAATTGACCGTGAGATCAGGAAAATCAGCAAGCAGGTTCATGAACTTGAAAAACAGATACAAAATGAAGAGCAGGAAATCGACTCATACAATGCCCTGTTGATAGATCCGGTTAAAAACAAAGAGATCATCAGTGCCGAAGAGATATATAAAAAGTATGAGGAAGTGAAGAGAAAGCATGAAAAAAGTATGGGTTCCTGGGGAGAGCTTAATGAATCCCTCAGTCAATTGGAATTACAGAAAGCGCAACTGAACGATGGAGCTTAGAAATATCAGGCCGTCAGCTTTTTCTGTTCATTAATGTATTGGCAAATGCTTCCAATACCGATTTATTGGCTTCTTCCATCTTGATCATATTCAGGGCATTGAAAGCCAAATCATAGAATGTCTTGATCTCTGCTTCAGTATGACGGTCTAGCTCCAGATGGGTAAAAATATCAATAACTTCTTCAATCTTCTTTTTTTCAGGCACTTCTGCCTTTAAGTATAAGTCTTTCAATTTCATTTTTGTATCCTCATCAGCAAGCTCGAGTGCTTTGAGATAGAGAAAGGTCTTCTTGTTGCTGGCAATATCTCCCCCGGTTCTTTTTCCAAAGAATTTCTCATCTCCAAAAGCATCTAATAAGTCATCCTTAAGTTGAAAAGCCATACCCAGGTTAATCCCAAATTGTCCGATATGTTCAACATTATCTCGTGAGGCTCCGGCAATAATAGCACCAAGCCTTCCTGAACAGCCCAGTAATGCTGCAGTCTTCAAACTGATCATATGGAGATAATCTCTTATACTGATATTGTCCTGTCTTTCGAAATTCATGTCCAGTTGTTGCCCTTCACATACCTCAACAGCCGCCTGATTAAAAACCTCCAGGAGTTGCGGAAGCTTTTCAGGTATACTTTTCGCCAGGTACTTATTGGCCAGGGCAAACATGGTATCTCCTGATAATATGGCGATGTCCTCATTCCATTTTTGATAAACCGTTTCTTTACCTCTTCGTAATGTTGCCTTATCCATAATATCATCATGGATAAGGGTAAAGTTGTGGAATAATTCAATGGCGATGGCAGGGAAAATGGTATCATCAGGATTCCCTCCGAAAAGATCGCAGGCCATCATCAATAATAAAGGCCGCATCCTTTTGCCACCTTGCTGCATAGTATAAGCAATGGGTTGATACAGTTCTATGGGGCTTCCTGAAAAGCTTTCCTGATCAAGGGCTTTGCCAAACTTTTTAAGAAGCTCTGAGGAACTGTACATGGAAAGATCTATTCTACAAGGTTAACAAGGTAATCACCATAACCACTCTTTAGCAAAGGTTGTGAAATTTCCAGTAACTGGGTTTGGTTGATAAAACCCATGCGATAGGCCACTTCTTCAATACAACCAATCTTCAGGCCCTGGCGTTGTTCGATGACTTCTACATATTGTGCAGCCTGCATCAAGGATTCAAATGTACCGGTATCGAGCCAGGCAGTGCCTCTGTTGAGAATGCCAACTTTTAGATTATTCTTTTCCAGGTAGTATTTATTCACATCGGTGATCTCGTATTCACCCCGGGCACTGGGCTTCATATTCTTTGCCACCTCAACAACCGAATTATCATAAAAATATAATCCCGGAACTGCATAATTGGATTTAGGAGCACTGGGTTTTTCTTCTATGGAGATGGCCTTATAGTTTTCATCAAACTCCACCACCCCATAGCGTTTGGGATTAGATACATGGTATGCAAATACCATTCCTCCATCAGGATCATTATTGTCCTGTAATAATTTTGGCAAACCGGAACCATAGAAGATATTGTCTCCCAGGATGAGTGCAACTTTATCCTTGCCGATGAACTCTTCACCTATGACAAAGGCTTGGGCCAGGCCATTTGGGATCTCTTGAATGGCATAGGAAAAAGTACAGCCCAGTCGTTTACCATCACCCAGAAGGCGCTTAAAACTTGCTATATCTTCCGGAGTTGTAATAATAAGTATATCCTTAATTCCCGACATCATCAAAACGGAAAGCGGGTAATAAATCATTGGTTTATCGTAAATGGGCATTAACTGCTTGCTGATTGCCAGGGTTATAGGATAAAGCCTTGTTCCTGCTCCACCGGCCAATATGATTCCTTTCATATTATTTTATATAAAGGTTTTCTAAAATTAATTTGTTTTCGGGGGCCCTGCCTTCTCAATTTGGAGATTGTCCAAATCAACTTCGTCTTGTTCATCCTCTTCCAGAATTTCGAGTAAGGGTTCTTTAAAGCGTTTGGTAGTTATATACTTATCAAGCGTCAGTAGTAAAGATGGCAGCAGAAACATGTTTGACATCAATGCCACTACCAAGGTAAATGAGATGAGGTAGCCCAATGCTTCTGTACCACCGAAAGAAGAAAGAATAAAGATCAGGAACCCGAAGAAAAGAACCACCGATGAATAAATCATGCTATATCCTGTTTCCCTGAGTGCAGCTAAAACAGATTCCTTGATTTTCCAATTATTTAACCTTAGATGAAGCCTGTACCTGGATAAAAAATGGATGGCATTATCCACAGATATTCCCAAAGCAATACTAAAGATCAAAATGGTTGATGGCTTGATCGAAATCCCCGCAAAGCCCATTAATGAGGCTGTTAAAAGCAATGGGATCAGATTGGGTACCAGGGATATGAAAATCATCCTGAAAGATGTAAACAATAAGGCCATCAATCCTGAAATGATCACCAAAGCCAGGATCAGGCTGGAAAGTAGATTTCTGACGAGATAATTGGTCCCTTTTAGAAATACGATGCTTGTTCCGGTAACGGCAACATTATAGTCTTCAGAAGGAAATATTTTTTCAATACGCGGTGCCAGGCTGTCGGTGATCCATTCGATGTCTTTGGTGCCAACATTGGCCATCTGTATGCTGATCCTTGTGTACTGGTTAGTGCTGTCAATAAAAGTGCGAAATGCACTGCCATCACCAATATTGCTGGTGTATTTTCTAAGCTCCTGCAATTTTGAAGGAGGTGGCAGGATATAGTATTTGGGATTCCCTCCCCGGTGTGCCTGGTAGAAAAAGCTGATGCCGTCAACGATTGAAAGTGGTCTTGAAAAGTATGGACTAAATAAGCTGTCCCTGGTAAAGATCTTTTGTAAACGTTTTATTTTGTACAAAGTTCTTGCATTGTTTTTAAAGATACCACCTTCTTCTTTGGTGTCAATTGATATCTCTAATGGCATTACACCTTTAAAATGTTTTTCCAGGAACATCAGGTCCTTATAGAGTTTTTCACCTTTTGATATGTCATCAACGATATTTCCGGTAGTTTCTAAACGGGTCATACCCCAAACACTAACTCCAATCAATCCCACGGTTACGATGTAAATAACTGTTCTTCTTGTCTGAACGACATGGAGAATTTTATCGACAATATTCGTCGTAAGGCCTTTTTCCAGGTGTTTCATATGCCGCGGTTTAGGAGCAGGCAAATAACTGAAAAAGATAGGGATGAGAATTAAAGTTAATACGAAGGCTACCAGGATGTTAATAGAAGCAATGATCCCAAACTCTGTGAGTATCTGATTCCCCGTAATCGTAAATGCAGCAAATCCGGCCGCTGTTGTGGCATTGGTTAAGAGATTGGCGGTCCCAATCCGCTGTACCATCCGCGACAGTGCCTTGACCTTATTTTTGTGGGTACGGTATTCATCATAATACTTATTCAATAAGAAGATACAGTTTTCCACTACGATGACGATGATCAAAGGAG
>JAUXCL010000063.1 GCA_030618905.1 Bacteroidales bacterium
ACCAATCTACACTGACAAAAATAACCCTATAATATTCAAAAGTAAAGTTCTAATCAGTTTACGGTACTATCTAATCAGTTAACGGTCTCACCCTCATGACATATTAGAACTGAAACCATTCCTTGTTATTATTCCTGCTTAATTCTTTTAAAAAATTGAGGACGTTTGTCAATTCCATGTATTAATCATTAGGGGGTTATTGCTCCCAACATAACTAATAAACTAACTCAATATTCAACTTTTTGTTCAATCGACCATGAAAACTAAAATTGCCTTAAGCATCGGAATATGTTTATGCCAGCTGCTGAGTTTTGCCGCATTTGATCAAAAACATCAAGGAGCCAGGGCAAGAGGCCTGGCCAATGCATCTGTCGGCCTGACAGACTATTGGGCCTTGTACAACAACCAGGCAGGATTAGCTTACCTTGAAGAGATCACTTTTGGACTGGGTGTTTATAACCACTATCTCCTTAATGAATTGAATAGTAGCAGCCTGGGGATAGCATTCCCTTTAAGCCATGCCGGTGTTCTGGGCCTGTCACTCGATAACTTCGGATACAATATTTATCGTGAAAACAAGATCGGAATTGCTTTTGCCAGATCCTTTGGATCAAATTTTTCAGCAGGCATCAAATTGAATTATTTGAGCTTAAGCATGGGAAAGGAATACGGAAGCAAAAGCAGCATCGGCTTTGAAATTGGCCTGATATACCGGATAAAACAAGATTTCATCTTTGGATTTCATGCGTCGAACCCCTTTAGTTATAGATTTTCTACATCCTCAAAATCCAGATTGCCCACAAGTTTTGATATAGGTGTAGTATATCAGATCAGTGAGCAGATCATCCTCAGCCTGGCATGCGAGAAAATCCCGGGCAGGAAAGCAGGCTTTAAAACAGGAATGGAATACCAGGTCAACAACAAGGTCTTCATCAGGGCTGGAATATCAACATCGCCATTCCAGTTTGCTTTTGGCTTTGGATACAAACGGGGAAAATTCAAGCTTGATTTTGCAAGCTGCTACCATCGATTTCTTGGCTTTTCCCCGGGCATATCCATCATTTACTCCCTCTCCAAAAAGCATTGATCATGAAAGCCAATACAATGTTTTTAGCCATTTTCATTCTGGCATCCATGCTGCTCAATGCACAAACTCCGGATAGCATACAGACCATTCCGTCACAGGCTGAAAGGATGGAATTTATCGCAGAGCGAACAGACAGGCAACTTGACTATGCAGACCTTGCTGATATATTGCTATACTACAGGGAAAATCCATTGAATATCAACCTGGCCGGCAAAGATGAGATTCAAAGCCTTCAGATTCTCGATCCGGTCACTGTCTATAAGTTCCTTGAATACCGGGATAAATATGGTTCAATCCTGACAGTTTATGAACTCCTGGCCATAGATGGCTTCAACAAGGAAACCATACAAAACCTGTTGCCATATATCAGTCTCGGAGCCACAGGTGTTACAGGTTTAATAAAACCAACTCACAGGCGGTTCAAATATGAATTGATCGGCCGTTATTCCCGCATCCTTGAAAAACAAAAAGGCTTTTTCATTATCCCCGTACAGGAATGGGAGCAGCATCCCAATGAGCGATATATCGGAACAGCCGACCGCTTTTATGTAAAAAGTTCACTGTCCTGGAACAAAAAAGTGAGATTAGGCTTCACACTTGACAAAGATGCCGGCGAAGCAATGTTTCCTGATAATCTTCCGGATACAATTTCTGATGCGATTAAAACTGAGCTTCCGATTGGATTTGATTTTTTCTCTGGATATGCATATGCGCAGGATATGCTATTCATTAAAAAGATCGTCTTAGGAGATTATCATCTTCAGTTTGGCCAGGGCCTGTGCATGTGGAGCGGGATGTCTTATGGCAAGTCGGCAGATGTGATAAACATTAAAAGGTATGCTGCTATGATCAGGCCAAATACCTCTGCGAATGAGAACAGCTACATGCGTGGCGGAGCTGCCTGGCTTCAGTTTGGCCCTGTGGGCATTACTGCATTCTACTCAAATCATAAAGCTGATGCGAACATAATCGAAAATGATGATGCCGTAAAATACGTAAGTTCCTTGCAGACATCCGGTTATCATCGAACGCTAAATGAAGTTAGAGACAAACATGCTCTGCAAATCATCAACTATGGTGGGAGGATCCATTTTGATCACCAACAGTTTAAGATTGGGCTCACAGGTCATATCACACGTTTCGATGCCATATTGCAGAAAGAGGACCAAATCCACAATCGCTTTAAAACTCAGGGAAGGGATTTCTTCAATGCCGGGTTTGATTTTGACTTCCTGGTGTTTCGTAACACCAATATATTCGGAGAAATAGCATCAGATCAAAAACGTTCTATAGCATTCATGGCCGGTTTAGTCAGCCTGCTACACCCCAAAGTATCCATTTCCATGATCTATAGAAAATACAGGCCTGATCATAGCAACCTTTATGGAAATGCGTTTTCTGAGGCCGGCACAACCCAGAATGAAACAGGCTTCTATATCGGCATATCTCTTAATCCTTTCTCCAATATAATACTCAAAGCATATGCTGATTTTTATCGATTTCCCTGGATAAAATACAGGGTGGATGCCCCCTCCTCAGGATTTGATATGCTGGTGCAGTTAAACTATATCCTCTCTCCCACTGCCCAGATGTATCTGCGCTACCGGACAGAAAGCAGGCAACAAAACCATCCGGATCTCATTGCATACATAGACCCGCTTATTGAACGTACAAAACATATCATACGCTTCCATGTGGCTTACCAGGTATCTGCATCATTACAGCTGAGAAACAGGGTTGAATGGAATACAGCTTATTGTTATCATCAGAATGGCATTATTAACAACGAAAGTCTATCCGGTTTCCTGATCTACCAGGATTTCATTTACAAGCCACCTTCAAAGCCTTATCAATTAATTATCAGGTTGGCCTTGTTTGATACAGATGATTATGAAACAAGGGTTTACGCTTATGAGAACGATGTATTATATGCCAGTTCCGTGCCTGCATATTATGGTCAGGGTACACGGATCTATTTGGTAGGCAAAATAAAAATCGCAAGGTTTTTGGACCTATGGTTAAAACTGGCACAGACCTATTATTATGACAGGAATATTATCGGGACAGGCCTGGACCAGATCCAGGGGAAGACAAAATCTGAGATTAGATTACAATTTAGGATTAAGATCTAGCCCCTGGTCTGTTGCATATTCCGATGAAACTGATCCCGCAACAGTGAACACTGAACAGCGGACCTGTTGGGCTTCTTTTTTCATTTTCCATGTTCAATGGACCGTGTACCACGTGATATCATTCCCTGTCATTATCACACGCTCTTGAGTTTGACTATCTTTCTCCTCCCCCGTGTGGGGGAGGCCGGGAGGGGGCTGAATGCATCCTCCTAATGCATCTTCTCCCTCTTCAACAAATACGGCAGGAGGATCTGTTCAAAACCCTGGTTGATATCTGCCTCAATAAAATCAATGCGATAGTCGCCGCATTTCAATTCCAGATCCTTTTTAAATGCTTTTACAGCTGCAACGTATTCTTTTCTGACTTCATGCGGGTTTACTTTCAGTTCATCCCCACTTTCCATATCGATAAAACGGTAGGGCCTGTTGTCATAGGCAAAATCTATCTCCTTTTGCTTATCCGTAACATGAAAAAGAACGACTTCATGCTTATTGTGCCTGAGGTGTTGCAACGCAGAAAATAGCTTTTTGGGGTCACCGTGAGAGTCGAACATATCACTAAAAATAATGACTAATGAACGCTTATGGATGAGATCGGCGATCTGGTGCAGGGCCCTGGTGGCAAAGGTCTTTTTATGTGTACTGACTGAGATGGGATGCAGCATCTTTTCAAGTTCAGTATAGATGTATTTGGTATGCACCGTGGTTGAACTGGCCCTGGTGTTGATCTCAATATCATCTGAAAATACACTCAAACCAAAAGCATCCCGCTGCTTCTTCAGGAGTTGAATGATGGCTGCAGCGGCATAAATTGAAAATGTAATTTTGTTGGGATCATCAATGGAAGGCTTATCTTTCAGAGGGAAATACATAGATGAGGAATTATCGATAATAATATGGCAACGCAGGTTGGTTTCCTCTTCATATCGTTTGACAAATAACTTGTCGGTTCTTCCATAAAGCTTCCAGTCTATTTGCTTGATGGATTCCCCTGCATTGTATAACCTGTGTTCGGCAAATTCGACAGAAAAACCATGAAAAGGGCTTTTATGCAAACCGGTGATAAAGCCCTCTACTACTTGTTTGGCAATAAACTCCAGGGAGCCAAATTGTTGTAGCCGGTTCAGGTCTATTGTACTCACGACAGGTTGGTATTAAAAAGGGGACCATTTTGTGATCCCCCTGTGTTATCTTTTTATAAAATGGCTTCAAGCTTGCCCGCCAGGATCTGCTTAGGCACTGCGCCTACTTGCTTGTCAACGACCTCTCCGTTCTTAAAGAACAAGATGGTGGGTATATTACGAATACCAAATTTTGCAGTAACGCCCGGGTTTTCATCCACATTGACTTTCCCTACAATGGCTTTTTCTGCATAATCATCACCAATCTCCTGAACAATCGGTCCCACCATACGGCATGGTCCGCACCATTCTGCCCAAAAGTCAATGATCACTGGTTTATCTGATTTGAGTACTTGTTCCTCAAAATTCGCATCGGTAATTTCTATTGCCATAATAATTTGTTTTTGTGTTCGACAAATAAAACCTCAAAGATATAATTTTATTTTGTCCCAATCCGGGATTTTCCCAAATCGGGATTACTTCAATTTAAACTCAATATCCAGCTCTTTTTTCAGCTCACGCACAAACTGTGTAGCATCTACCCTGTGGTTCCTGGTTTTCAACTCCAGTGATGTGTTTTCCTCAGGGTCGGTGATCCTGAACTTCACCTGGCATTTTCCGGGGTTCGCAATGATCAGCTTTTTAACCTTATCGACCAGGCCTTCGTCAATATCAGCACTGGTCATTTTTAAAGTAATATTATTGGCAAAGCGATCTATGGTTTCAGGCAGCAGGTTCATACTCATAACCTTAACCTCTACCTGGTCCTCAGAATTAAAACGATATCCAACCCGGGCCTTCACCAATACGTAAGAGCCCTGGATCAGGAAATGCTTCATTTTTAAATAGTCTTCTGAAAAGATCATGAACTGCCTGGAGTCGGTGAAATCCTCCATGATAAAGGTTCCAAATGGTTTGCCATTTTTCGTTGTGCGGTGCAAAGATTCCGTTACGATCCCTGCAAAAGTGATGTTTTTGTTGATATAGCTTTTCAAGTCATCGTTAAGGTCTTTGAGTGACACATTGCAGAAATTCTCCATCTCAATCTTATAATCGTCCAGGGGATGTCCCGACATGTAAAAGCCGGTAACATCCTTTTCATTCCTGAGTTGTTGCAATTTTGACCAGGGTTCGCAAACAGGCATTTCCGGGTCCGGTATGGTGATGGCAGATTCCTCTCCAAAAAGTGATACCTGGGAAGTATTGATCCTTTCCTGGTAATTGTGAGCAAACTTGATCACCTTTTCCAGGAATATGGTATCGTCTGTATTTTCCCTGAAGAAATACTGTGACCTGTGTGTGTTCTCAAAACCGTCAAAAGCCCCTGCCATGGCCATAGATTCCATACATCGTTTGTTCACTGCCCTGAGGTTGATGCGCTTGGTGAAATCAAAAATATCCTGGAATATTCCATTTTCTTCCCGCTTTTCGATGATGGCTTTTACAGCACTCTCACCAACATTTTTGATGGCCCCCAAGCCAAACCTGATCTGTCCCTCCTTGTTGACAACAAAATCCAAACTACTCTCATTGATATCCGGTCCCAGGACATCGATCTTATGCCTTTTGCATTCATCAACAAAGAAGGTGATCTTCTTAATATCATTGAGGTTATGGGTTAAGACGGCCGCCATAAACTCTGCCGGGTAATGGGCCTTGAGATAGGCCGTTTGATAAGCTATGAGAGAATATGCGGCTGAATGTGAACGGTTAAATCCATATTCTGCGAAACGCTCCATAATGGAAAAGATCTCCACTGCCTTTTCCTCGGGTATTTCTTTTTTGGCCGCGCCATTCACAAACTCCACTTTCTGGGCCTCCATGATATCCATCTTCTTTTTACCCATAGCGCGACGCAGGATATCGGCTTTACCCAGGGAGAAGCCTGCCATAATCTGGGCAGTTTGCATGATCTGCTCCTGGTACACCATGATCCCGAAAGTGGGCTTCAGGATATCTTCAATCAGTTCATGCGGGTATTCTACCTTTTCTCTTCCATGCTTCCTGTTTATGTAAATAGGGATGTAGTTCATGGGGCCCGGGCGGTACAGGGCATTCATGGCGATGAGGTCTTCGATATTGGTGGGTTTCAGTTCCTTGAGATAAGTCCGCATCCCGTCCGACTCAAACTGAAAGGTGCCGATGGTGTCACCCCGCTGATACAATTCGAAGGTTTGGGTATCATCAAGAGGAATATCATCAATTTCAATTGTGGTCCCATGCCGCTTATGAATATTCCTGATGGCATCCTTCATGATGGAAAGGGTCTTCAAACCAAGGAAATCCATCTTCAGCATACCTACATCTTCCACCAGTTTTCCTTCATACTGGGTGACCATGTATTCAGAATCCTTAGAGATTGAAAGGGGCAGGTGATCGATCAGGTCGTCAGGACCAATGATTACACCGCAGGCATGGATACCGGTATGACGAGCAGAACCTTCAAGCGTTTCTGCAAAAGTCAGTGTTTTCTTTTCCAGCTCGGGACCTGTTTTTTTGATATCTGAAAGTTCTTTTACCTCTTTATAGGCCCTGTCAAGCGTAATCCCCGGTCTTTCCGGGATCATCTTGGCCAGCTTATCGGCATCAGGAAGAGGTAAGCGAAGAACACGGGCTACATCGCGTATGGCCAGGCGGGCTGCCATGGTCCCGAAGGTGATGATCTGGGCCACACGATTGTAACCATATTTATTCACTACATATTTGAGCACCTTTTCACGCCCTTCATCATCAAAATCAATATCGATATCGGGCATGGTGACACGCTCAGGGTTCAGGAAACGTTCAAAAAGCAGGTTGTATTTGATAGGATCGATATTGGTGATACCAGTACAATAAGCTACTGCTGAACCGGCAACCGAACCTCTTCCGGGACCGACTATCACACCCATTTCACGGGCTTTAGCAATAAAGTCCTGGACAATCAGAAAATAACCGGGGAAGCCCATTTCACTGATGACCTTCAATTCAAAGTCAAGCCGCCCCCTGATCTCATCCGTTACTTTGGGATAGAGTTTATTTGCACCTCCATCGGTCAGGTGGCGCAAATAATCATCTTCCGTTTTAAATCCCTCCGGTAAAGGAAAAACGGGCAGGTGTATCTGGTCGGAGGTGATGTCATAAGTCTCCACTTTATCCACGATCTCCCGTGTATTGGCAAGGGCTTCAGGATATTCTTTAAACAATTCACTCATCTCCTCCGGAGATTTCAGGTACTCCTCCCCGGTGTAATGTAAGCCCGTCTCATCATCCAGTTCTTTACCTGTATTGAGACAGATCAGGATCTTATGGGCATCATAATCTTCTTTTTTTACAAAATGTACATCATTGGTGGCAATCAGTTTGCGATTGTATTTTTTTGCCAGGCTAACCAATACTTCATTCACTGATTTCTGCTCAGGCAAACCATGGTTCATCAGTTCGAGGTAATAATCATCCCCAAAAATATCGATGAATTCCTCTATGACTTGCCCGGCCTTTTCCTCTCCATGGTTCATGATGCTTTTGGGCAGCTCCCCGCCAAGACAAGCTGATGACGCGATCAAGCCTTTGGAATACTTCCGGAGCAGCTCCTTGTCAATGCGGGGAACATAATAGAAACCTTCAATGTAACCCAGGGAACTGAGTTTGGACAGGTTCTGATATCCTTCCTTGTTCCTGGCTAAAAGTATAAGATGGTTGCTGCTGCGGCCAAGCCTTTTATCCCTGCTCTCCCTGCCTTCGGTGGCCACATAAACTTCACATCCGATGATGGGCTTAATGCCTTGTTCTTTGGCCTCCTTGAAAAACTTCAAGGCCCCGAAGAGGTTGCCATGGTCCGTGATAGCCAGTGCATCCATACCGAAACCCTTTGCTTTCTCAATTAAAGAGTTGATCTTAGAAGCTCCATCAAGGATGGAAAACTGTGTATGCACATGTAAATGCGTGAAATCGGGCATGTTATAATCTGCTTATCGGGAACTAAAAAATTTCACTGTAAAATTACTGAAAATGCATCTTGATCGGTCAGGTGTTAATAAATAATTATGCCTTATTTAGGTATATTTGTATAAAAGAAGAGCTTATGAATTTCGATTTTCCCTCAGATAAAAAAAGTGACGATGAGGTCATGGATTCTTTACTTCGACTGACGGCTATGTATGTAGCTCAAAAGGAAGATATTGATGATGCCAGCCGTAATAAATTGTTAATGCTCATCCAGAAATCAGATCATGATGTGTTCCAAAGGATATCAATATTTATGGAAGCCTTTACTGTTTATTCATTCCTGAAATCAGACAAGGATTTACGCTTAAAAGGCATGGATGTTTGGAAGGCAGAGAAAGAAAGGCATAAAACTGAATATTTGGAACAGCTGGGACATATCCTGATGTTTTTTAACGAGAAGGGCTGGGATATGGGTGAAATGGAAGAAGAACTTAATAGTATATAATGTTCCATGCCTGCCTGCCTGCCGGTCAGGCAGGTTCAAATTTCAAAGTTCAAGGTTCAATCTGGTTTGAAATTTGAACTTTGTCCATTGAACTTTGAACATGATTAGGCTTTAACCGTATCTTCTCCTCCGACCAAGCATAGTAGAACATAAAGACTGTTGCCAATGCTCCGGATATGTGCCAGAGGAAATGTGAGCCCATGGGAAGTGAGCTTTTCAGATCGAAGGCCCGGCTGAAAACAGCTATAGAAAATGCAAGCAGGGCTAATCCAATGTATTTCGACCCTCTGAAGGATGTTTTAAAGAGATAGATGATCAATGGGATCACCAGAATGATGCCCATTATGGCATAGAATAATGAAGGGTTGAAGTTCACGCCGCTGGAAATCAATATATAAATCAGCAAGAAAGTCAATGCAATACCAAAGGGAATAGCAAGGATGGCAATCCAAAGATTTCGGATAAGTTTGTAGATGATCCAGGCTGTGAAACTGAACATCAGCATACCGATGGTGCCACCATCCACGTACATAAAGACCGGCCATACACGAAGTGCGTGGTAAATCGTACCGCTGATGCCGCCAATCATCAACATGATAATGCAGTAAAGAATAAAAGCGCTGTGCATTTTTTCCTTACGATACCTGTATAGAAACCAGGCTGCGATCAACACGAACAATGCAGCTGAAGCCGTATTGAATGGCTCTAAAATGACATTATCACTACCCGATTCCAGGTACTTGATCGTTTCTACATAAATGGGTCCTTGGTCCCTGAATCCTTCAGCGCGACGCTCCTCTATCCATTCATTGACATTATTAGTCGAAGTATCTGATGCAATGGTATCCTGTGCAATTAACAAGCGAGCTGTGATCGAAAAGATCAAGATGAGAATGCTACTTCGCAAATGACATGTTTTCAAATTGATTTGCATTGTTTTAATAATTCAATTTCATAACGAATTGTTCATAGCTAAAGTATATAAGCATGCTCAGACATCCAATGATTAATTTCCCGGGTCAGTTTTCCGGAATTATCAAGCCTTGGCACCTTATGCTGTCCTCCCAGCTTCCCTTTAGTATGCATCCATGCTCTGTAAGCCCCATTTTTCAATCCCACAATCTTCGGTTTGCTTATGCTGATGTCATTGATGCGGTGTGCATCATAATCTTCATTTAATGATTTCAATTGCTCATCAAGATATGTTGAAAAATTTTCCAGTTCTTCCGGGGTTTCCTCAAACTCGATCAGGTAAAGATGATGGCCGGTGGGCATATCAACATCAGGGAAGACCGGGCCAACATTGAAATCATTGACAGTGGTTTTGGTCATTTTCGCAGCATAAGTAATGGCTTTCTCCACCTCTTCACTGATCAGGTGTTCACCGAAAGCGGAAAGGAAATATTGCGTACGGCCGCTGAAACGTAACAATGGCGGATCAGTGCTTTCAAAGATAATGGTGTCGCCAATAATATAACTCCATAGTCCTGCTGGTGTGGTAACTACAATGGCATAGTTAAGGTCCTTTTCTATACTGGATAATGTATGTCTTGTAGGATGCTTGCTACCCAGCTCATCAAGTGGGATAAACTCATAAAATATTTGATGCCCCAGCATGAGTCGTAATTGGTGATACCGCAGGTCTTCAAAAGCGATGAATCCTTCTGAGCAGGGATAAGTTTCCAGGAACTGTACATCTTCATTACCGATCTGCTTTCTGAAGGTATTTTCATAGGGATCAAACTTCACCCCCCCATTGATTACAAGGCTGAGATTTGGCCAGACATCCAGGATTTGATCTTTACCGGTAATCCTTTTCACCTCGCTGAAAAGTAATAAAACCCATGAAGGCACCCCACTGATGGCTGTGATATCCAGATCCTTGCTGGCATCTACCAATTGCACCAGTTTTTCTTCCCAATCCCCGATCAGGGCCAGTTCTTTTGGTGGGAATGTAAATGATGTGAGGTAAAAAGGTGCTTTACTGGCCGTTATACCGCTAAGATCACCGGAATAAATTCCATGTCCATGATCTCGCAGCGCAGTGCTTCCACCCAGGAAGAAAAAATAGCCTCTGAACAAATTCTTCATCTTACTTTCCAGGTAGTAGCTGCCGAGTAATGTCAAAGCCGCTTTCTGGTTAGATCTAAGCATCTCAGCGGTGAGAGGAATATACTTTGTAGCACCTGTTGCTGTTCCCGATGTCAGAGCAAAGAAAGGAATCCTGCCAGGCCAGGAAACATTTTCGATTTCAGGGAATGGATTTTTCCAGTACTCATCCCAAAACGCGTCATAATCACGCAGGGGAACAGCTTTTTGAAAATCCTCGATTGTCTTGATCCTGCCAAAACCATGATCTTTTCCAAAGCGTGTGTTTGCTGCCTTTCCAAGCAGGTATTTCAGCGTTTCCTCCTGACTCTTAACCCCATCAATCCTTTCAAGGCTTCTGAGCAGCCATTTAGTATAGAAGCCCATCACCCTATTCGATGCATTTTTAAAATATCGATTCATAATTCTAACCAACAACTCCAGGAAATTGTCATACTTTTTCTTTTTTAATTCAAAAATTAATCGGATATTTGCACCCCAATTTTCAAACCACAAAAATCATTAAAAATTAAGTAATTATGCCAACGAAAATCAGATTGCAAAGACGAGGTAAAAAGGGCAGACCTTTTTATCACATCGTTATTGCGGATGGTCGTGCACCACGTGACGGGAAATTTATCGAAAAGATTGGCACCTATAATCCAATTTCAACACCCGCAGAAATAGACTTAAACCTTGACAGGGCAGTTTATTGGCTGCAAACCGGCGCACAACCAACCGACACAGCAAAGTCCATTTTATCCTATAAAGGAGCGATTTACAAAAATCACCTTTTAAATGGCGTCAGAAAAGGAGCTTTCACAGAAGAACAGGCGGAAATCAAATTTCAGGCCTGGATGAATGAGAAGCAGGAAAAGATCAGCAACTCCATCAAGGACAGTGTGCTGGCTGAAAAAGAAGCAGCCAGGAAACTTCTGGATGCTGAAAAACAGGTCAGTGAAGCCAGGGCAATAGCCATCGCGAAAAAACGTGCGGCTGCGGTAGAAGAAAAAGTTGAGGAAGTAAAGGCAGAGATGGCGGAAGAGAGCGAAGAAGTCAAAGCGAAGAGCGAAAAAGTGAAAGAAGAAAAAATGAAAGAAGAAGAACCAGAGGGAGAAGAGAAGAAAGAGGAAAGTGTGAAGTGGAGCAAGACGAAGTC
>JAUXCL010000090.1 GCA_030618905.1 Bacteroidales bacterium
CATCTTTAATTTCCCAATAATTCTCTTTATCCTTATTCTCAAAGTAATTTAAACTTTTTAAAATCATTGTTTTATTTTTTTGCAAATTTAGTAATTATCACTTCATCATCCAATTTTGCATAACGGTCGCGGCTATGGCGCGTGCATTTACTCGTTTGTTTAAAGATACAAAAATAACTCATGCGCTATAGCTTGTGTTATGAATACGTGGGCCAGCCCATGAGACATGCGCATACAATGAATGCAGAATGCAGAACAAGGAAGGCAGAATGCAGAGGGTTAATGATTTACGATTTACCCCGCCATGCGCCGGGGCAAGCCAATCTGTCCCAATTGACCAAATAAGATACAAGTCTCTAATTGTTCAATGATCAATTTTTAGAATGGCCTTTGGAAAGTTTGAATACAATGCAAGTCGAGATTTTGGCGAGGGACGAAGCTTAGTACCGCAGTTCAGGCGAAGCCTGGACCTAGCGGTACGGGGAAAATCGAGGCGTAGCAATTGTGCAAACTTTCCAGAAGCCTTGATCTTTTGGTACTTTTGGATCAAGCCAAAAGTACATGAAAGAAAAGCGGCCAAGCGGCCGTGGAGCGGATTGGATCAAGTTGGAGCGAAGCGGAAAGTGGAAGACAAAAGATAAAAGGCGCAAGACAAAAGTGTTCCATAGCGTCATGTTCAAATTTCAAAGTTCAAACTACTTTGAACCTTGAACCTCGAACCTTGAACATGGTGATATGATTATTGGTTCAGCATCACCGGCATAACCAGCATCAGAATATCCTCCTGTTCATTGTCTTCTTCAACAGGAAGGATCAGGCCGGCACGGTTGGGTGCCGACATCTCTAATCGGATATTTTCAATGTCAAGGTTATTCAGCATGTCCTGGATAAAACGGGAATTGAAACCAATCTCCATATCCTCTCCTTCATAATTACAGGTGAGCCTTTCCTTGGCTTCGTTTGAAAAGTCGATGTCTTCCGCCGAAAGGATCAATTCCTTACCGGAAAGTTTAAACCTCACCTGGTGTGTGGATTGATTGGCAAAAATGGCCACACGCTTGATGGAATTTAACAGGGAATTCCTTTCAATGATAAGCCTGTTCGGATTCTCAGCCGGGATAACCGCTTCATAGTTCGGATATTTTCCATCAATCAGGCGACAGATCAGTTTGACATTTTCAAAGGTGAAGATGGCATTGGTCGGATTATAGCCAAGCTCAACTTCAGATTCATCACCCGGAAGGATATTTTTTAATTGATTTAAAGGCTTTTTCGGCATGATAAATGCGCTGGACACCTCTGATTTTATATCGTTCCTGCGATATCTTACCAGCTTATGGGCATCGGTAGCCACAAAAGTTACATTATCGGGCGTAAGTTCGCAAAAAATGCCTGACATGACCGGACGCAATTCATCATTCCCGGCGGCAAAGATGGTCCTGTTAAAAGCACTTACAAGGACAGATGATTGAAACTTGATGGAGGTAACCTCATCAAGCGCAGGGGCCTGTGGGAATTCATCACTGCTATGCCCGATCATCTTGTATTTTCCTTCACCGGCTGAAATCTCAACACCCAGGGTCTCCTTGTTGATGCTAAAAGAGATCGGAATATCAGAAAAGGTTTTCAAGATATCCAAAAGGATCTTCGCAGGGATGGTAACGGCTCCCGACTCCTCGGATTTAGACGTGGCAATGGTCACTGTCATGGTCGTCTCAAGGTCAGAAGCTGTGATCTGCAATATGTCATCCTTAAGCTCAAACAGAAAATCATCCAGTATTGGCAAAGTATTACTGGCATTCAAAACTCCACTCAATGCGGATAAATTCTTCAATAACAAAGAACTGGATACGATAAATTTCATATGTTTAAATTTTCAGATTTTCGAAAACGATTATACCTATGTAAAATTAAAAAAAAAATCATAGGAATATTCATGTAAAAAAAAATTCTGTAAAATCATCTCTTTTTCCAGATGGAAACTTTGTTTTCCTGTCCTTTAAAAAGCCTGATGATATTTTTACGATGTGTCAAAGGTACAAAGATAGCTACAAGAACAGATAAAATCAGCAAAGGTGTGGAAACATCTCCCACATAATACACACATACCGGGAAAAGTATGGCTGCTGTTATTGATGCAATAGAGACATATTCACTAATAAGTAAAACAATAGTGAACAGGCCAATTGGGAATCCCACCATGAATCCATACAGTCCGAAACCAACGCCCAATAGTGTAGCCACACCTTTTCCTCCCCTGAACCCGGCAAATATTGGGAAAATATGTCCAACAACTGCCGCTATGGCAAGGCATATTTTATAATATTCCATATACCGGGGTTCAAGCCAGTATGGTGGAATATAATGGATCAGGGAAACAGCAAGCCATCCCTTGAAAACATCAAATAGCAAAACCGGCACACCGGCTTTCCAACCCAGTACGCGTATGGTATTCGTTGCTCCGGCGTTGCCACTTCCCTCCTCTCTGACATCAATCCCATAAAACCATTTGCCCACCCATACGGATGATGGAATAGAACCCAGCAAATAGGCCATGATAACAAAAAATATTAATTGAACTGCGATCATATCAAATCTTAATAACCAAACACTTTTTCCATATCCCGCAGGAATTCAACCCGTTTTCTTTTACTGGAAATAACGATCTCATAAGGCTCAGCCTCATGCCTGTCGTTAATGATCCGCCTGTCGTCTTTCATATCCATAATCACTGTATTGTAAGCTTCATCCGAGGAAATGGTTTGCATGATAAAATGCCGGTAAGTGAAAAAATACCAAAGGCCTTTGGTCAACTCGAGATAAATATTAATGTAATCCCCTGACTCCCTTATCCCTATTTCGATATAACCATTGACATACTTATTGATGGGCTCTGTACCCATATTGGCGATGCCAATGTCCCCTTTTGAAATAAATGAATGTGTTGAGGGGTTCCAGATAAAATTAAGGTCGGCAACAAACAATGTATACCTGAGCTCCTGGGGAATTTTTCGACCCACACCATACAGTTGAATATCGCTCTGGTATTTCTGCGCTTCTTCCGGGCTGAGGAAGTATTCCAGGGCGCCGGAAAAGAATTCATTATCGACATTGATCCCCCTGAGATTGGTTAATTTAAAACTCTCAGTGATCATTTCCATCAACTCTTCATCCAGGTAAAAGTCAAACCCGGCGACTAATTTCAGCTTTGTTGAATCTGGTATGACCATATAATTTGCCTGGCCATATGACTTAATGTCCATATACGGCAATTTTGCCGGCAGGTTGATCCTTCCTTCACCCTGTAAGGTACAATACTTCTCGTCCAGGGTCAGGTATTGTTCCCTTGAAGAGCTTTGATCACCAAAGAGGTTGTCAGAGATGATAAATGATTCCGTATTGCTGTCAAAGCCCATATATCCATGCGCACCGAGCACATGGGTGTCTTTCGAATTCCATTTCTCTTCAAAGAAACAGGGGTAGAAACCTTTTTTCAACCTTGAAAAATTAAGAGAAGAATAAAGTCTTTCACCATAAATGTCAAGCATGTTATCCGAAACCGGGAATACAAGTGTATTGGGATCTATTAAGGTATCAAATCGCACCCAGTATTCCGGCTGGTTATAACACTCCTGGTATATTCTGTAGCCACCATCGAAGGAAAGAAACTCCACCGGTGCCTCCAGTCTTACATTCCCCATAAAATAGTATTCCGGGCTTAGCATAAAATTCAGGGAATCGGAAATAATGGCTTCTGCATAGCTCATACCGGTGGAATCGACAGCGATATTATTCAGCTTTATCCTGTGGATTTCACCGGTGTAGTCGATGAAATCGTAAAACCCTTTGGCCAGGTATTCATGTCTTGAGTAAATGTTCACATTGGCATTATGGATCACATGGAATTTCGTGTTGGTATCTGCAAGGATATATGCATTTTTCAAGGTTTCCATTAAGGCATTTTCCTGGATGGTAACCAGTCCATCCCTTGGAAAGATAGCAGCATCAGCCACTTTAATGATCCTGACATCCTGCGCAAAGATGATATTGTTCGTCATATCATACTGGGCCTTTACGGTGAAGAATTTCAATGAGTCCTGTTCCGGATGGGTGGAAATAAACTCCGATCCGGTCAGGTCAAGATCAACCATATCGTGCATGGATACTTCATCAAGGTTTAGTGTTTTGGCAACGGCATGATTATTCATGACCATTTCGTAGGCATCCATTTTCCATTCAAGCTCATCCATAGTACCCACGTACTGGTTAAATGGAAATTCGAGCAAGGAATGAATGCCTGTAGAGTAAAAATATCCCAGCCGGTCAAAGAAATCCACTTTAGACCGGTACCTGCTGGCCACAAATGCAGTATCCGAGAATGTAGAATCTGTATATAAACAAAAATCAGCGGTATCTGCTGCGATTTCATGATGTCTTAAATGGAACTGGTTGGATGCAATGGATGAATTTTCGAATATATAAAAGCCTTCTCCGGCAACGATCCCTTCACTCAGGTATAATGTTCCATCGAACTCAGATTCATTGGCAAACACACTGAAAGGCTCATCAGTATTCTTGAGGACAAGGACCGCGGTATCCGGTAATAAGGTCTCATCAATCTGTGTGCCTTCGATGGATGGATATTCGATTTCGCCCGCGGATTCCCGCAGCTTAAATGACCCGGCAACAGCCCTCAGGGAATCGGGGTAGAACACAAAATTATCAGCTAATGTAGTAGAGTTCAAGAATGTCATCTCTCCCGTGCCGGTGAGCCCTGAAGCACCTAAATACAAAGTATCCTGATAATTAGCCAATGGACCGTAGAGCGGGTAACCTTCTGTTGGGGTCTCATTCATAAATCCAAGGGAATAATCGGGCATTACAACCAGGTCCTGGTCAATGATTGGAAAAATCCCCGCAGATTCCAGGTAGCCCTTGAACTTAATATTATCTGTCTTAAAATTATCCAGGCTGTCAATAACGAAGGGTTCCAGTTCATAATAAAAGGATTCCCTGTCGTACACCCCATTCCTGATGTAACTGTCATCATAATAAACATAAGCGTCACTCTCACAAACGAAGATGGGGTATTGTGGATGTTGGACAGTTGCCGATTTATTCACAGGATTGTCAATTTCAATATACCCTCTCAGGTCTTCAATTACAGTTTTTACCTTTTGCAGTAACTGCATGCCATCTTCATTAATGCTATCCAGGCGAACATAAAAACTCACAGAGTCAATATCGGGTAGTTTTAAGTTAAAGGAGTCATAATCAAAAAAACATGAATCTGTGTAAAACTCAAAGAGACCAGCCTTTACCTGGCCTGAGAATACAAAGTCCCTGCCCTTGGTTATGGTCAGGTTCCCATGGTAAGGATATATGTATACTTTTTGCGGGTGGCTTAAGGAAACCTCCTGAACCCCAAGGATCTCCATATTGAAATTTTCCAGGTCAATTTCTGCATTATTCTGCAGCCTGGTAATGGATTCAAAGCGGATGACATCCCAGTCAATATAACCTGCTTTGGCATCAAGATAGTCAAAAAGACGCTGCTTAACGGTGGCTATTTCTATATCGGGATCAAAAACCACAAACCCCAAACCTTCTAATCTTAATAGCATGGCAATAACCTGTTCGACCGGCTTTCTCACGTATTCTGCCATCACCACAGGGCTGATCTCCATGGTTCCGTAAGCTTTTGTAAAACCCTTGACAACATCCAGTGGATTTTTGATATCAACACCCTGCAAGTGGTAAAAATCATACTCTGAGAAAAAATTATCAGATGCAAAAACGACCTGGCTTTCATTGCCTACACTTTGAATCGCTTTAAATGCCATCTTGTTTTCTCCCAGGTCCCACACTAACGTTTCCGAGTAAATATCCAGGTCATGAAAGGAATCATAAAAAGGAATACGCGTGTTGCCCGGATTTGTCTGTATCAACTCCAGTTGTTTGGTTTCTATATCATACCTCATCTGAATGCCCGGGTGATGCAGTGAATCAGGGCCATGGTATAAGGTAAATTGCGTTCTTTCAGCATTGATCTTATTTTCCAGGAAGATAAATTCATTGGCCCGGAAATGCACATCATTGCCATTTTTATTTTTAAAATACAAAGTGGCAAGATCATCATCCTTTGAATTGCAAATGATTTTCCGGCCTTGCATTGAGATACCCCCTTCAGCATCAATATTGTCAATTATATCTTTGATCAGGTAATTCTTAAAATAAGGATCAAACCTGGGGAATGAGGATTTTTCACTGGCTTTACTTGAAGCCACCCTTTCTTCCAGCCTCCCCATCATAGTTTCTTTAAAAAAGTTTTTGTTTTGCAGCTCAACGGAATCAGCAGTATAGCGAATCAGGGAGATATCTATCTTATAATCCCGCAATTTGGCAAATACCATTTCTGCATCGAGTCCTACCCGTTCCCATGTGACCACACCCCCATTTCCATACCACATGTGCCGGTCGGGATGCAATACGCCTGTTGTTGCTTTGATTACAGTACTATCCTGGCGGGTTTTTCCAATCAGGTCAATTTTTTCAAAGTGGACCAGGAAGGCCGTATCATATGAAAATGTAAATTTTCCTTTTTTATAATACCAGTCGCGGGTTTGATTCTGGTACATGATCTTGTCCTTAAGGAGTGCCAGTGAAGATGTAAGGAACTTTCCATAATCCCTGTCTTTGGCATTTTGAACCAGGTATTCAGTCCTGACCAGCCAAATGTTGATGCTTTCCTTATCCACCCGGCGTTCACCCAGGTAAACAAGGCAGGAGACGAAATCAAAGAAACGTGGAAAAGCATACATGCGCTTTTCAAGCATTAAATCAGAAATATCATAAATCTTCTCCCTTAGCTCTCTGGTATAGGACGGAGATGCCCAATAGGCATTGAACTGATCCATCAATACAGCACTTTTCTCCAGAAACCTTTTGTTCCCTGTAGTTGCAAACATGGCAGACAATTCCGCTGAATAAGCATCATTGCTCCTGGTGAATTTCTTCTCTGTTTGCCCCTGCACACCGGAAATAGATGCTAAGAAAAATACCAATAGAAAGAAGGGTATAAGATGTTTCATGTTATTTTCTGTCTTCTTTTTTGTACTGCACGGCTGTCCAGTTGTTCATCGATTTCTTTTTTGTCAACAATAAGCCCAGGGATGCTGCCTTTTCATTTATGGGCGCAAGGTCCTCCTGGTAAAAACCACTCATTGCTAAAGTCCCGCCTATATCCAGAGCATCAGCATAATAATGCATATCATTTAATAAAATATTACGGTTTATATTGGCAAATATTATATCAAATGACATGTTTTTTATATTCAAAGCATTCCCGAGAATAACGTCGAACCCTGGTATTTTGTTCCAATTGATATTGTTAAGGGTATTTTTATATGCCCATTCGTTATTATCGACAGCCGTAATCACTTTTGCTTCCATAAGTTGAGCCAGAATAGCCAATATGCCGGTCCCTGTGCCCATATCAAGAATTTTCTTGTCTTTGATGGGTAAATCCAGCATTAATTCGACCATCAGGGAAGTTGTTTCATGGTGACCTGTACCGAACGACATCTGGGGCTCGATGATGATATCGAATTTTACTGTGGGATCGGCTTTGTGAAAGGGGGCCCTGATCATGCACTCCAGACTTATCATCACCGGGTTGAAATTGCTTTCCCAGGATTTATTCCAATTCTGGTCAGGCAGGTTACTCCAGGCTGTGGTGTACATTTTTTGCCGGCAATAATCTTCCACTTCTTTACGCATATGATCCATAAATATTTCTTCCGGAATATAGGCCATGAGGCGATCATCCTGCTCCCAGAATCCATCGAATCCCAGTTGCGAAAGCCTCGCGATCATCTCATCAAGTGCATCCCTGTCAGCAAGGTCTATGTTCAGTTCTATATAATCAGCTGGCATCCGGGAATGATTTGATGATCTCAATAAAGTCGTGGCCTATCAATGATGCGCCACCGATCAGTCCTCCGTCCACATCCGGATTGCTGAACAATTCAGCTGCGTTCAGGGCATTGCAACTTCCACCATAGAGGATCCTTGTTTGATCAGCCACGTCGCTGCCGTATTTGCCGGCCAGCAATGAGCGGATATAGGCATGCATTTCCTGTGCCTGGGCTGATGTTGCAGTGACTCCGGTGCCAATAGCCCACACAGGCTCATAGGCAATTACAATATTTTGGAATTCCCCGGAAGAAAGATTGAACAATGCCTCATTAAGCTGATCTTCAACAACTTTAAAGTGATTTCCCGCTTCCCTTTCATCCAGGGTTTCACCGATACAGAATATTGGCCGTATATCATTATTGAGGCAGGCAATTACTTTTTCTGCCAATAGTTCATTCGATTCCTTGAAATACTTTCTCCGTTCAGAGTGCCCGATGATACAGTATGCAATTTCCATGGATTGCAGCATTGGTGCAGAGATCTCCCCGGTATACGCGCCGGATTCTCTGGCATATACATTTTGAGCCCCGATTTCAACCTGGCTCTCAACAGCTGCATCCGATGCCAGTTCAAGATAAAGTGCCGGCGGGCATATGACCACTTCGGTATTTATTATTTCATTTTCCTCCAGGAAATCCACGATTTCAAAAACCAGGCCTTCCGCCTCCTCAAAGGTCTTGTTCATTTTCCAGTTTCCGGCAACGATTCTGTTTCTCATTACAAATTATGTTTAGGTGTTTAGGTGTTTAGGTGTTTAGGTGTTTAGG
>JAUXCL010000211.1 GCA_030618905.1 Bacteroidales bacterium
AAAGAGCTGGAAGTTGGTGATGCCGTTAAATTGCTTGAACACAACACGGTTGGGGAAATTATTGCCATCAAAAAAGGTAAGGCAAAGGTATTGTCAGGCTCTGTAATATTGGATATTCCTATAAATCAACTGGTAATAACACGGAAACAAAAACCCGGTAAATCCTCAAAAAGTGCCTACAAAGGTATTTACAATGAACTGAGCCAGAAGACAGCAAATTTCATGACAACAATTGATTTACGGGGAAAAAGGGCCGAAGAAGCCTTATCACTCATGCAAAAGTATCTTGATGATGCCATGTTGGTCAGCTCAAAAGAGGTCAGGATAGTTCATGGCAAGGGAGATGGCATCCTCAGGTCAGTTATCAGGGATTATCTTAAAAGTATTGATGAAATTGAACATTTCGGGGATGAACATGTTGAAAGAGGAGGTGATGGGATTACGATAATAAACTTCAAGTAAGAAATCATATACAATGGCTGATCAAGAAAACGCAGAAAGAAAACTTAAAACTCCCAAAAGGGTGAATATAAAATCAATGTTGATACCTGTTGCAGGTATAATCGTGGGGGCCATTGGAGGATACATATATTATATACAGGTAGGTTGCAAAAGCGGCACCTGCGCGATAACTTCCAATCCGGCATTGACGATGCTCTGGGGTGCGATCCTGGGGTTTCTCATTTTTGACATGTTCAGGAAAAAACCATCAAAAGCAAAAAAAGATAAGACTGAACATCAATCCTGATCTAAGCCGGTGAAATGTCATTCCTGACAATGCATTGATATGTTATTAAAAATAGTTAATTTTGTAGGCTCGTAAAATTGAACGGAATCTTGATTAAAACTATATAAATGAGGGTGTTACAAGACATTTGAGCCAATTGCTCATTTTAAAACCAAATCATCCTACATCAAATTTCCCCATTTCCAGCATAAAAATCAGAGCTTATGGCTTTAAAGCAAAAGACAATAGACCTCAAGAGAAGAATGCGGGATGCACTCCAGGGAGGAGGCTCCAAAGCAATCAAAAAACAAAAGGCTATTGGGAAACTTACCGCTCGTGAGCGTATCCTGGCACTTTTGGATCCGAACACCTTTCATGAATACGATCTCTTCGTCGAACATGCGGCCAAAGACTTCGACATGGATAAGAAATATTTACCCGGTGATGGTGTGGTTACAGGTACAGGTATGATCAGCGGGCACCCGATTTGCATTTATGCACAGGATTTTACCGTTGCAGGTGGCTCCCTGGGCTGGATGCATGCCAAGAAGATCTGTAAGATCATGGACCATGCCCTAAAATTAAAAGTGCCTTTGATTGGGATCAATGATTCTGGTGGGGCACGTATCCAGGAAGGGGTAAACTCATTGGCGGGATATGGAGAAATATTCTACCGCAATACTCAGGCCTCCGGGGTCATTCCACAGATATCGGTTATCCTCGGACCTTGTGCAGGTGGTGCTGTCTACTCTCCCGCCCTTACCGATTTTGTCTGGGTGGTCGATAAAATTTCCAAAATGTTCATCACCGGACCCGAAGTGATCAAAACGACCATTGGAGAAGAGATCTCAATGGAAGACCTTGGAGGTGCTAAAGTACACGCAGAGATATCCGGAAACGCACATTTTTATGCTGAAACAGAGCAGGCTTGTTTCGACCAGATCAAGGAGTTGATCAGTTATATTCCATGGAACAATACTAAGAAAGCTGATGCCTTTCCCAAGAAGGCACCGCGTTCCCGTACTTATAAACTGGAGGAGATCATACCAAAGGATCCCAGGCAACCTTATGATGTAAGGGATGTGATCAAGGCCATCAGTGATGATTCTGAGTTTTTTGAGATACAGGAGCGATTTGCCGCTAACATAGTGATTGGATTCAGCAGATTGAATGGAGAAACCGTTGGGTATGTGGCCAATCAGCCCGCAGTTCTTGCAGGGGTCCTGGATGTGGATTCATCTGATAAAGCAGCCCGTTTTGTACGCTACTGTGATGCATTTAATATCCCATTGATTACCCTGGTTGACCTTCCCGGATACCTGCCAGGTGTCGACCAGGAACATGCCGGTGTTATCCGGCACGGCGCCAAGCTGTTATATGCATATTCCGAAGCTACTGTTCCAAAGCTAACTGTGATTTTGAGAAAAGCATATGGCGGTGGCTATATTGCCATGTGTTCTCATCATCTTAAAGCGGACTTTGTTTTTGCTTGGCCGACTGCAGAAATTGCGGTTATGGGACCTGAAGGAGCAGCCAATATCATCTTCAGGAATGAAATTAAAAATGCAGAGAACCCGGATGAAGTCAGGAAGCAGAAGATCAAGGAATACAAGCAGAAGTATGCCAATCCTTATGTTGCAGCGGCATACGGTTATATTCATGCAGTCATTGAACCGACGGAAACCAGAAGAATGCTCATTCATGGCTTAGAGATCTCCAAACATAAAGAGGAGATCCCTTATGAGAAGAAACACGGTGTCCCACCATTTTAAATCGCATTCAGCATGAAAAACAGCAAGTCCACAGATAAATATCAGTATATCAATATTGACAATATCAAATACAAGACCCGTTTGACAAAAAAGTTCACCAAGCGGAAGATCTATGAGGAAAAAGACCCGAGAAAAGTTCTTGCTTTTATCCCGGGAACCATCAGAAAGGTTTTTGTTACCCAGGGAAAAAAGGTCAGGGAGGGTGATAAGATACTTATACTTGAAGCCATGAAGATGAACAACATCATCATCTCTCCACTGGATGGTACGGTTAAGCATGTGAATGTAAAACAAGGCAAGATTGTGGCCAAGAATGAACTATTGATTGAAATCGCATAAATCCATATCAGGTGTATGCAGCATACATCTGGTTTTGCTTATCAATAAATTCCAGAATTTCATCTTTCCCCCTGGAATCTGTAGCTGAACTAAAAAACATCGGAGGGAGTTCTTCCCAGTTTTCTGATAACCGATCTTTATATTTACTAATATTCTTCTCTGTTTGTGACTTTTTGAGTTTGTCCATTTTAGTAAAGCTGATGACAAAAGGCAGCTGAGATGCTCCCATCCATGCCATCAATTCCAGGTCGCTTGCCTGGGGTTCCAGCCTTGAATCCACCAGGATAAAAGTACATACCAGGTTTTTTCTACCAATCAGAAACTGCTGGATAATTCTTTTCCATTTCAAGCGGGCTTTCTGGGAAATTTTGGCATACCCGTAACCCGGCAGGTCAACCAAAAACCATTTCTCATTTATCAGGAAATGATTGATAAGTTGCGTCTTTCCAGGGGTACCTGATGTTTTCGCCAGGTTCTTCCTGTTGCACAACATGTTGATCAGGGATGATTTACCCACATTAGACCGTCCGATAAATGCATATTCCGGTCCGGCAGGCTTTGGACACATGGACAGGTCAGGGCTACTGATGACGAAATTGGCTGATTTGATCTTCATCCTGAGGATTGCTACTTCTTATAAGTGGACAAATGCCGGTCTTTTTTATAATCAAAAATATCTGCGATGGTAACGATGATCCCTGTTTCCTCAACGTTCCCAAAATGCGTATTTAAAGCAGCTCCAAAGGTCTTCATGGTCGATGAAAGGTTCATGTAAGCGTTGAATAGTGGGGGTATATTTTCCTTAAACCCCCTTACTTTGGCAACCAATATTCTGTAATTCTCATCATAATTGCACCCCGCAAATACATTGTCTAATATTTTTTTACTTGTACTTAGCTTTACCGGGGTGTGAGGGACAACCAGATTTTCCTTATCCGGAAAATACTTTTCAATAAAATAATAAATACATTCCTTGGCCAATGTATCGAAGTGGGGGTACAAAGTGACCTTCCCAAACAGGTATTTAACATCCGGGTTGTCGATAATGATGGCACCTAATCCGTCCCAGATATTGTCCAGAGAGTACATACCACGACGGATATTGATGGTTGGCATATATATGGGCTGGACAAAAGAACGCCCCAGTTCCAAAGTATATGGGACATATTCCTTGATGAATTTCTTTGAATACTTAAATAATTTTGCTGCGGGCGTTTTAATCGTCCCATCAGTATCTATTTCCAGTTCATTGCAGTGG
>JAUXCL010000021.1 GCA_030618905.1 Bacteroidales bacterium
GCGGTTATGATGGTGATTATGCTGGGATTAGAGTGTTTAATTCAAATGTAATAATTCAGCGAAATATTGAAATAAGCAATACCTCATATGGAATTCAGCTATACGACCATAGTAATTCTATGATTAATGGTAATAAACTTGCTAATAATGTATATGAGACCCAGTATATTCATGATAATCAATACAATCAGATTTTAGCCACATGTCAGAGTCTCCCTTGGTATTGTCATTGGAATGCGATAGTAGATGAGGATAATATAGATCATCTATTTGATACTGAAAATAGATGTTCATATATTGATGTTAGATGGAACTATTGGGGAGAAAACTTTGATCCAGCGTCAGATTTAGTTTGGGGCTGTGATTACGAGCCCATTTGGAATATAAGCCCAGGTACAAGAATGATTTATGAAGACGAACAATTATATGATTCAGCGTGCATTCTTGCTGATAGCGGTAATTATATTGGATCTAAAGAAACTTTGGATTATTTAATCAACAACTTTCCCGATTCAACACTTGCCTCCATAGCAATTAAAGAGTTGTTTTGGTTGGAGAAAGAATCTACAAAGGATTTTGACTCATTAATTTCATACTATCAAAACAATAGTATTATACAAAATGATTCAATGCTGAAAGAAACAGCCACTTATATGATAGCACTAAGCGAGCGTGAGGCACAGAATTATGATACAGCAATTGTAAGGTTTGAGGAGATTATCCTGAATCCCCCAAGCTTTGAAGATTCAATTTTTGCAATAATCGATCTTGCATACACATATCAACAAATACCAGATACATCATTAAGGAGTACTGTGGGTACATTATCACAATATAAATTCCCTTTTTATGAGCAATTTATTATATCTAGAGAATATCACCTTGGATTGTTACATGGCATAAACACTGCCGGAAATGGTATTGAGGTACCCGCGGAAAATGAGATCTCGAACAAAGATATTATAGCTTACCCAAACCCATTCATTTCATCTGTAACTTTCTCATATACACTTGAAAAACCATCAACTATAAGTCTTGAGATATTTAACTCTCAAGGTCAACTAGTACAATCTAATATACTAGAACAGGCTGAGGGCCAAAACGAGGTTCTATGGAATGCCGAAACATTACCACCTGGTATTTACTATTTCAAGATTCAAGCTGGAGATAAACTTAGCTCTGGAAAGCTGATCTTCCTCCAATAATTTGCGATTTTAAGGAAGAGCTCCGCACTGGTAACCGGAATGATGTTTGAACATTGTCCATTGAAAATGTAGGATTTGGTACATGGAACATTAAATACGGAACATCATTCACGATTCACGCTTCACTCAATCACTTAATCACTTAATCACTGTTCTATCATATATCTTCCCAACAGGATATTTATCCTTCTTCCAATCCCCGTATGGTGTTTGCTGGTAAAACCAGTTCAGCATGCCCCACTGGTTTTTACCGAAGTTTTCATCTTCAGCTTTCTTTTTTTCAAAGGCCTTTTGAAGTTCCTCGTCATTGGCCAGCATCTCACGGGCTACCACTTCCATTTTATAAGTTTCACTGTATTCCTTTTGTTCAAAAATAGCGTCAAAGAAACCCCAGTACACAAAGGAATCATCGGCTTCAGGCTCCAGGATATGGGCAATTACCCTTGCGGCGCGTTGATTCATATCTATCAGGATGGAGCCTTTTGGGTAAATCCTTGTTTCCATGATCTTATCGTATTCGATATTTCTCATGGTATGTCTGCCCTCATAAGGTGAATCTCCCCATTTTGGGTTTATAAAGTGGTAAGTGTTCACCTCAATCTCAATGGGTTCATTCAGGATTGAACAGGCTATCCCGTGCAATTTTATTCTTTCGATCACAGCTATCCATTCGGGAGGGATGATATATGCTTCCGGCAGGTCTGCAGCAAAACTGACCTCCGGTTTATTGAACCAGGGCAATGTATAAGTAGCAGGGACGTCACTGTATTTAAACCAGATCCCGCCTGTAAGATCACTTTTTTCCGCCGTATATTCCACCCCCCTGAATTCTACCATCACACTGTCCTTTGCAGACCGTTTAAAAGAAAGCGGTAATGCTTGTTCCCTGAACGCAGGACTGGCGGTAAAATCGTCGGCTGCTTTGATCTTCTCCTGTAGTTCACTTTTCATATCGTTCAATAGCTCAGCGGTATACTTAAGCAGGTAATAGGTCCCTTCCACCCGGATTTTGTGTGATTTCAGTACATGGCTCTCGATCAGCAGGGCTGGCCTGTTTTGAATGGCAGAGAAGCCATTGGACAGGCGTGGTGATGAAGTACCTGAAACCAGGCCACTTCTGGGATCATGCCATCTCCTGAAGCTCACATACTGATTGATGGGATATCCTGCAATCTCCATTTTTTCATGTACATATGGAAGAAAAACATCCCTTTGCCAGGCTGTTAAGCCGGGGTCCATATTGCCAAAGATCTCCATCATGTAAGTGAGCACGTATTGAAAGTCGGCGCCATCTGTGGTATGGCAGTCCACAAAAAAATCGGGCAACCATTCATTGAAAAGCTTCAGCCAGGCATGCATTTCCGGTGTATCGGCCTTCAGGTAATCACGGTTCAGGTTAAGGTTCTGGGCATTGCTGCGCCATCCCATTTCTTCAGGCCCGTTCTGATTAATGCGGTTATAGGGTCCAAAACGGCCCAGGCCATCCACATTAAATGAAGGAATAACCAGGAACGTTACTTTCTCCAGAAGCGAATATAGATCCCTGGTGATAGCCATATCCCGCATCAACATCAGCACCGCATCGGTTCCATCCGCTTCACCGGGATGGATACCTGCCTGGATGAACAATACCACATTTCCTGATGCTTTGACAGATTCCGGATCAAAGTTTCCGTTACGATCGATGATCAGCAGTGGCATATCCCTGCCCTGGGGACTGCTACCATAAACCGTATAATCGACTATTGAAGAATGCCCGGCCAGCAACTTGCTGTATCGAATAACTTCCTCGTAATTCGCCGTTTCCAGGAATTCAGATTTTTCATATTGCGTAATCCAAATATCCTCCTGCCCAATAGCATATAATGCAAGCGCTGATAATACCAGTATAATAATCAATTTCTTCATACTCAATCACTTTGTCATTTCCCGTCACGCGTAACGCGTAACGCGTAACGAGAATAGATTTATTCTTTCTTCTCCACCGTCCATAAATAATCAATATACTCCCACTCAAACTCCTTATCCCTCACCCTTACCAGTACAAATCCCTCTTCAAAATTATTATTGGGCCCTGTCCACCAGGCTCCGGAAACAGCACCACCGGTAATGTAGTGAGTGCCATTTACATAAATGTCTTCAATGGTATGGAGGTGACCCTGGAGAACGATTTTCAGGTTGTGGTTATCAAACAGTTCAATGACCTCTTTGGCATTGACAACAACAAGTCCTGAATCATTAGGGACGGTAGCTCCTGAATAGATCTGACTAAAAACAGTCAGGAGGGGAATATGGGTGCTAAGCACGATGGGAGTGGATTTGTCAACTTCAGTCAGATCTTCGCGGATCCAATTCATCTGCTCTTCGTCAACCATACCAATGTAACGGCTTTTTTCAGTATCTAATACACCATCCAGGACCATAAAGTGCCATCCCTTATGATCAAATGATTCATACCTGTTTCCCAGACGATTTTCAAACATTTTTTTACCGTATTCCGGATGATCTTTAGGAACACCACTTCCATCATAAATACCAAATATTTCGTGATTACCCAAAGTATTATAAACAGGCATATTAAACTCCTCAGCAAGGCCTTCATAAATATTGTAGAGCTTGTCTGCGCGCCCATAAGTCTGCTCCAGGGCATCCATGATCAGGTCTCCTCCGGTGATGACAAAATCAGGATTGATTTTGTTTACGGTATCTATAGCCGCCCTGAAACCTGCTTCTGCATTACGCTCAGGTTGCACATGGATATCTGTCATGAACACAAATGAAAAATCGTCAGTTGCGGAAAGCTCCCGAACACCACGATGACAGGAGATCAATAATACCAGGATAAACAGCAGGGTGACGCACTTCAAAGCATGGTACATTATAATTTTTTTCATTGTTGGAATTTATAGTTTTATAAGGCGAATCTATCTATTTTTTGTGAATATAAGCGGATTTCCCTTGCGGGAGCTACTAAGAATTTGTTAAATTTACGAATTCTATTAAATAATAAAAACCAAAAGTCATGCTGAAAAACGCTCTCCTGTTCTTATCCTTCTGGATGGGTATTAGCATCGTTGTTGCTAATCCGATACAAGATATCCTCAAAAATAGTGGGTGCAAGAAAGATTACCCCAATGCCAATATGCTGATCGTCTTCGACAGCACCAATGTGGACGTCCAGGAATCCGGCCTGAGTTATGTTACAACCCATAAACTATACAAGGTTTTCACTCCCAAAGGTGCTTTGGAATTAAAACAAATCATTTATGGTTATGATCCCTTATCTGCATACGTCGACATTCAGAAGGTAATCATCTACAGAAAAGATGGCAGCATTGAGCCCCTTGACATGTCAAAAGTCATGGATTATCCGGCTCCCGCCAGGGGAATTTACTGGGGGGCCAGCGAAAAGATGATCGAGGTGGGCCGTCTTGAGCCCGGTGATGCTCTGGAAGTATTCCTCTTTAAGAAGGGCTTTACTTATGCATTACTTTTCAATGAATCAGGCGATGACGACAAATACATTCCTCCCATGCGGGGACATTATTATGACATCGTCGAATTCTGGAGTAGAGAACCGGTCAGGGAAAAAGTTTACCGCCTTTGGATCCCAAAAGACAAATTCGTTCAGTATGAATTCTATAATGGTGAAGCACAATCATCGGTTACACCACAGGGAGACATGATGCTTTACTCTTTTGCCAAAAGAAACATCAAGCCAATGAAAAGAGAGCCCTGGATGTTGGCCATGTCGGATGTAGCACCCAAGCTGCTGATCTCTACCAGTCCTGACTGGTATGCCAAGTCATTATGGTTTCATGGGGTCAATGAAGATTTTGGCTCATTTGATGTCACCCCGGAAGTGCAAGCCAAGACCAATGAAATCCTTAAAGGCGCCGTAGATGAAATGGATTCTGTGAGCCGCCTGACCCATTGGTGTGCTGATGAGATCAGGTATTCAGGAATATCCATGGGAGAAGGGGAAGGTTTCACCTTGCACAAGGGGGAGATGACTTTCAAAGATCGTTGTGGTGTGTGTAAAGATAAAGCCGGAATGCTGGTTACCATGCTGCGCGCTGCTGGTTTTGAATCCTATCCTGCCATGACCATGGCCGGATCCCGTATTGATTATATTCCCGCTGATCAGTTTAACCATAGTGTCACCCTGGTGAAGCTTTCTGATGGGGAGTATCATTTGCTCGATCCCACCTGGGTGCCTTTTCTCAGGGAGCTTTGGTCCAGTGCGGAGCAACAACAGAATTACTTAATGGGCATTCCGGAAGGTGCAGACCTGGCCATTACGCCTATTTCGCCACCGGAAAAGCATTATTTAAATATTACCGGAAGCTCCAGGATCCTTCCGAACGGCACGCTGGAAGGAAACCTGACCCTCGAAGCTGAAGGGCAATCTGACGGATCCATCAGGGGTTTGTTCACCCGCTCGGCAAAAGCCAACTGGCGAAAAAATCTGGAGGGTGAAATCAAACGTACCCATCCCCTGGCACAGATTACTGATGTTAAATATGCTGATCCTTATGACTATATGGCCGGTCCGATCGAGATCAGTCTCAGCTATAAGATTCCCGGCTATGCCATCGTAAGTGATGAAAACATCATCTTTATCCCCTTTATAGCGTCCAGGGTATTTCAACGTGGCATGGCGCACATGTACCAAAATACCGATCTTGAAGAGCGGGAATATGGTTTCAGGGATCGATGTTCCAGGTTTGTTCACCTCAAGGAAGATGTGACTTTGCCAAAGAATATGGCTGCGACCATTAAATATGTTCCGGAAGCGGAAACCTTTGCATCAGATATTGCTTCTTTTGAAGGCAATTGTGTGTTGAATGAAGCAGGTACACTCCTGCAACTTGATGAGAAACTCACCCTGTATAAGCGGATTTATGAGCCCGGCGACTGGACAGATTACCGAAAAGCGGTAATGGCCCAGAAAAAGTTTGCCGATGAGCCGGTGATCCTGAAATTGACCAATTAATCATCAGGCATTCAAATCACAAAACATGAATTTTTCAAAAAACAATAACATGAAATCAATCCTCAAAAATTCCATATTAATCCTGACCATATGTTTCAGCATTACAGCTGTTTTAGCCCAGGAAGCAAATAATGACGCAGTCTATAAGAAATTAGTCAAGGAATACACTTTAAAGTCGGATGGAAGCTATAGTTTTCATCTGTACAAAGAGGTGCAGTTGTTATCATATTATTCCATAAACCGCATGTATGGTGAAACGTTTATCATCTACAATCCCGATTATCAAAAGCTCAAGATCAATAAGGCTTATACCGTCATGGCCGATGGGGGAAGGGTGGCTGTACCCGATAATGCATTTAACAAAGTTTTACCCAGGTATGCTTCAAAAGCACCTGCTTTTAATGACCTGAGGGAAATGGTAGTAACCCATACCGGTTTGGAGAAGGGTGCCGTGATATACATGGATTATACCATTCAAAACGCTGCCGGGTTTATGCCTGCTTTCATGGGCAATGTGATCATTCCCACATCTGCACCAATCCGGGAGATGGAACTAATCGTTAAGGTACCTGCCGGCAAAACATTGTATTACAAGACCCTCAATATACGGACAGCTCCGGATATTATCAATATTGGTGGGGTGACAGTGTATAGCTGGAAGTTTAAACATGTCGACGCAGCTCCAGCGGAAGGACAGCAGGTACGGGATGATATTCCCAGGGTCTTATTTTCGACCACTGAGGATCTTATGCGTGTGTATTTCAAATTTGTCAACCAGCCGGCTTTCACCTATCAAACGAATGACAAGATGGACACCATCCTTGCCGGAATTATTGATGATTGCCAGGAAGATGAGCTGAAGATTGCCATGAAGATCCAGCAAATGGTAGCCAATGAGATCAGCACCTATTCAATACCACCGGATATTCTCGGCTACAGGGCACGTACCCCTGTTGAAGTATGGAATTCGAATGGGGGGACACAGCTGGAAAAAGCCATCCTGATGACTTCATTATTACTCAAGGCTAATATTAATGCTGTTCCCATTGCTGTAATACCCACTAAATTTTATGATGATAAGCTGGGTACACTGATGAATATGGAAGAGTTCATTGTACGGCTGAATACTAAAAAGTACAGCCGTTTATATTTGTCGCCTACCAGGGTAAGAGCTCAAAATCTATCTTATTCACTGGGAGGAAAGACCTTGTTGATCCTGGATGGAGCCATTGAAAGCCTGAAAACATTTGACGAAAAGGATACCCGCTCGGTAGTCCGTTGTGGGGGCACTTTTGTATATGAAGATGCCAAATCATTAAAAGGTAATCTCATGAGCGAGATGACCAATGGGGCCAACCCTTATTTTGATCTTTTACAGGATTCAACGAAGATCAAGGGTCTGATACAAAATGCCAAGGTGACAGATTTTGAATTCAGGGCATTGAATGAATCCAGAACTGTTGCTGATCTCAAGGTTGAGCTCTTTACTTCCGTAAAATCACAATCCACTTACTTGTTCTGGAGCATTCCTGAATCCAGGCAAGGGGTAAATAGCTGGCATATTGATTATATGCCTGATAAACGTGTAACTGATATTGAGGTCCCTGGTTTAATCTACGAACGCTACGAATATATCCTGTCGATGCCTGGTAATTATGTACTGGTAACAGTTCCCAGGACCATTGATATCGACAATGACTTTTGCAAGGTCAAGATCACCCTTACGGCGATCAATAATGATATCGTGATCATCCGTGAACTGGAGATAAAGAAAAAAGTCATTCCTGCCACAGACTATGCGGACCTCAAATCCGTAATGGATGCCTGGCTTAATGATAGGTACAGGACGCTGGTTATTAAAAAGACCGAATAAATTCTGGTCACTCGTCACGCGTCACGCGTCACGTAATTAACAATTGTTGATAAACCCTGTGAATATATTGTTCATATTACCACTGCAATTTTGCTTGACAGCCGGGTGGGTAATGACCTATATTTGTTAGACCGAGTGAGCGATAAAAGGCTGGCTCAAGTGAGCAGGGAGGAGGCGACGTTAAGCTTCGGCACGACAGAGTCAAATCCTACCCGAGAAAGACAGCACCGAAAGGTAAAGTCAAGATTGGGTCCGCGAACAAGAGCTGTTGTCATGTCACCGCGTCCGAAAGGACAACGAAAGGCCGGGCATCGATGCCGAGAGGGCTGCTTCTTAGGAAGCGTAACTTGAAGTGTTAGCCATAATAACAGTAACTTGGTGTTGTCTAGGCACTCCGGTGCGTAGGGAGCGGTGGGAGTCAGGTCGTTCAGATTTGGTTCCCACTTTTGTTTTTACAGGTCTGCAATTTTATTTGGTGATAATCCGACTCAGGCGGGCATTGATCTCCCTGCTGACATTCTTAAGTCTTTTCTGCTCTTCAAGCAGGATCAATAAGTCTTGCTCCTCCGTGCTTCCCTTAATCCGGTGCTGGTTCGTTGTGATCTGACGTTCCACTTCTTTGGCTTTTAACGCAAGCAATGAAGATTCCACACTGATTTTGAGATGTTGTTTCTCTGTTGGCACAATGATCTTATTTTTTACCCAGTTTTTACTCAATTCATAAGGGGTGCTCAGCAAGTCGACAGCAATTCTGGCGATATCAGCATTCTCATGGCTGACAAAATATTGCTCATCAGGTATAAATTCTTTTTCCAGGGCCAGTATGTACTCGTTCAATATCGTGTGGTAAACAGGGTCCTGCAGCTGGATTTCATCTTCCTTTAAGTCATTGATGATGAATTGCGCGACCTTAACTACCATGCTGACGCGTTTTTGCGTTTCATCAATCTCTTCAAAAGCAATATCATCCGATCCGTAATTCAACAGGAGGCGAATGATATTCCTTTCCTGGTGTTCGGCAGTTTGGGGGTCCAGCTCATGTTGGGGAGGCGGTGCATATACGGGAGGTTCAGGGATATCCTTTAAGGGAGAGACCCTGCCCTTCTGTTGAAAACGCTTCCTCAGCATTTTATTCAACTCATTCATGAGGGTCTGCTCAGGAATGTCGAGAATGGAGGAGCATTCTTTGATATAGACAGTCCGGTAAATGGCATCAGGGATCAGGGATATGGACTCAACGATTTCCCGGATCAGGCCTGCTTTTTTAACCGGGTCATTGGCAGCTTCCTTTTTCAGTAATTGGGTTTTGAATTTGATGAAGTCATTGGCATTCCCCTCAATAAAGCTGATCACTTCATTGGACCTGTGATTCATGGCAAATGAATCCGGGTCCTCGCCTTCGGGGAATAAGACGATCTTCACATTCATGCCTTCTTCCAGGATCAGGTCTATCCCCCTGAAAGCAGCTTTGATACCGGCCGTATCTCCATCATAAAGAATGCTTATATTGGCCGTATACCTTTTGATCAACTTGATCTGCTCGGTGGTCAGAGAAGTACCGGAAGAAGCAACCACATTTTCAATTCCTGCCTGGTGAAGGGTGATCACATCCGTGTAACCCTCAACAAGGTAACAATTGTCTTCCCTGATGATAGCGTTCTTGGCAAAGTAAAGGCCATAAAGGATCTGGCTCTTATTGTAGACTTCCGACTCAGGTGAATTGACGTACTTGGGTTTGTTCTCATCGGAGACCAGTATCCTTCCGCCAAATCCCAGGATCCTGCCACTGAGGTTATGTACCGGAAAAATGGCCCTGTTACGGAAACGGTCATAGATCCTGTCCTCTTTCTCAATACTCAATCCTGTCTTAAGCAGGTATTCCTTTTTATAGCCGTTATTCTCAGCGTGCCTGGAAAAGGCATCCCAGGTTTTCAGCCCATATCCCAACTGAAACTTACGGATGGTCTCATCCCGGTATCCTCTTTCTTTTAAGTATGATAAACAAATAGCCTTACCTTCTTCATGGTCAAACAGATTGTCAGTATATGATTTCTGTGCAAAAGCATTAAGATGAAAAAGCGCTTCCCGTTCATTAAGCTGCATAAGCTCCTCGGGTGAAGGCTCCTTTTCCTCAATTTCAATATTGTATTTCCTGGCCAGGTAACGAAGTGCTTCCGGGTAAGAAAAGTGTTCATGCTCCATCAGGAAGCTAACCACATTCCCCCCTTTACCAGAGCTGAAACATTTGAAGATATTTTTAGAAGGAGAAACAAAAAATGAAGCGTTGGTTTCATTGGTAAAAGGGCTGAAACCTTTCATATTCTTCCCGCTTCTCTTCAAATTGACAAACTCGCCGATCACCTCCTCAATTCTGGAGGCTTCCATTATTTTGTCTATTGTTTCGCGTGGAATCATACGCTATAAAAGTACAAATAAAAGGGTATATTATGCTTAAGAATTGACCAATTCATTGGAAATTGACCAATTCACCAATCTGCATCAATTGACCCTGCCTTTACTTCGTTTCGGCAGGCAAGCAAATAAGCTCCAAATATCAATGATCGAATGATAAATTTTCAAACTTTTGATCACCATTATATTTCTTTGAAAATTGAGATCTGAACATTGATGATTGTAATTTATTTGGTCAATTGGTATAATTGGTCAATTGGTCAATTGCCTGCCGGTAGGCCGGCAGGCAGGGTCAATTCTTAAGTTTATCTCTTCTCCTTAAAGAACTCCTTTAACAGTCCTCCACATTCTTCCGCCAACACTCCTGCAACAACCTCTGTCTTAGGATGCAGCATATTGGGGACTATACCGGTGAATCCTCTCTTTTCATCATCAGCACCGTAAACGATACGGCCGATCTGTGACCAGAAAGAAGCCCCTGCGCACATTGGACAAGGTTCAAGGCTCACATACAGGGTGCAATCATTCAGGTATTTGGCGCCCAGATGATGGGTTGCGGCGGTAAAGGCCTGCATTTCGGCATGGGCAGTAACATCATTCAGTGTTTCCGTCAGGTTATATGTACGGGCAATAATTGCATTGTTGCAGACAATGACGGCACCTATGGGAACCTCATCCCGCTCCATGGCCTTGTGTGCTTCTTTCAGGGCCTCTTTCATAAAAAACTCATCTGTATATTCAATTACGGCCATACTTAACTTTTTTTAACTGTTTTTTCCGGATCCACATACCTGTCAACAGTGTGGTCAAGGATACACAAAATGCCGGTACAAATGAGGCTTTGGGTTCAAAGATCTCCGGGTTGAAGATCCCCAGGAGGAAAAAGGCCAGGTTGGCAGTAAAACCCGATAAGATGCTGACAATCGCTATTTTCCTGTATTCAAAAGCGTTTTTGTTTAATAATGCCAGGAAGGTTACCGGTACAAAAATGACAATCGTGGCCAATCCCACAACCATCAGGTCGACAATCCTGGGAAACACCAGGGCCATAAAAAGGGCAATGAAGCCGAAAATGAAAGCAGTAATTCTTATCCTGGCATGCATCTTTTTGGCATTTGTCAGTGCTTTCTTTTTCCAACCTATAAAGTCCCGGATGGCCGAGATGGAGATCAGGTTCAGGAAGCTGTCGCCCGACGACATGAGAGCTGACAATAAGCCAACCACGGCAAATCCAAGCACAAACTGATTGCAATGGTTATCCAGGAAAAAGTAAGCCACGTATCTGGGTTCAACGCTTTCGGTATGGACTAATCTTAATGCCATCCCGACCAAAGGAAAAATAATATAAAAGGGCAGCATGCCCAGGCCAGAGATGATACTGACCCTACGTGCCACTTTTTCACTTCGGGCAGCCAGCAAGCGTTGCCAGATGTCCATCCTGACAATCACCGAAGGGGCAAGGAACAAAGGCAGCCCGACAAGGAACAGAATCCCGTAATAAGTTCCATCCATGAAGTTTGCAGGCAATTCGGAAAGCCTGATGAGGTTTTCAGTATCAGCCAATACCCCCGGGATAAAAATGAGGAAGATCATGATGATGATCACGATAAATTGTATGGTGTCAGTAATGATCACCCCGGATAATCCGGCCAAAGCAGTGTAGGCAATCACCACCAGGCAGGAGATGATCGCTGCTTCAATATACCCGATATCAAATGCAAATTTCAGCAATGATGCCATCCCCACAAACTGGGCGGCCAGCAGGAAGAAGAAAATAAAAATATTGACCCCGCTTACGGTAGCGGAGAACCACTTTGAAAAAGTTTTTTCATTTTCAATGATGAAATGCCTGTTCAGAAATTCCGGGAAAGAATAAATATTTTTCGTTTTTCCTATGCGATGGATACTGCCCGCATATCTGGATATAATAAAAAATCCTATTACATAAGCTACACCTATGCCAACGGCTGCAAAACCGGATTCATATCCCATGGCCATCAGGCCAATGGATGTGCCTCCCCCAACGAAGGTAGCCAGCGTGGTAAATACCAGGGGCAATGTCCTGGTATTGCGGCTGTTAACCAGATAATTATCAAGATCGCCCACCTTCACATGGCGGAAGGCAAACCAGGCAATAATGACCAGGTAAATGACTATCCAGAAAACGAACCAGTTCATAGCAAATCATGTTTTATGAAAAAAAGTGTCATAAAAAAGGGAACGTTTGCAAGAAAATGAGATTAATTGATATAGTGTCCGGGTATTTTCTTTGAAGAACCCGGGTGCTAATAATAATCGCGGTGATGAAAATTCTTATCGCTAAGCTTTACTACACTATCTACACGTACTTTTCACCTTTTTCTATTTTTACATCACTGACGATCTGGCGGATGCTCTGTTCATCCGCCTTTTTACATACCAGCAGTATCCCTTCTTCTTCGACCAGTATATAATCTTTTAGACCATGCATGACCACAAGCTTGTCTTTGGGTACATTCACAATGCAATTTTCAGAATCATAGAGCATCACATTTTTACCCATCACGGCGTTTCCCTTATCATCTTTATTGCGAATATCATATAAAGAACCCCAGGTCCCCAGATCGGACCATCCATAATCAGAGATCCGCACAAATACATTTTCTGCTTTCTCCATCACACCATAGTCAATGGAAACATTCCTGCAAACAGTATAGGTGTCCTTGATAAATTGATCTTCCTGCTCTGTATTGTAAACAGAAATCCCTTCTTTAAACAAGTTGTCGACTTCCGGAAGATGATTTTCAAAAGCCTTGATAATGCTTTTCAGGGACCAGATAAATATGCCTGAATTCCACAGGAAATCGCCACTTTGCAGAAATGTTTTGGCCAGTTCCAGGTTTGGTTTTTCGGTAAATGTCTTGACCTTCCTGATCTGGTCATCATCAAGATATACCGGATTTTCCTCAAACTGAATATAGCCATAACCCGTATCGGGACGGCTGGGTTTGATGCCCATGGTCATTAACCAGTCATTTTCGGATGCTGCCTGCATTGAAGAAAGGGCATTTTCGACAAATTCAGTTTCATTGAGAATAATATGGTCGGAGGGGGCTACAAGAATTGTTGCATCCGGGGATTTCTGCTGAATTTTATAATTGGCATAGGCAATGCAGGGTGCGGTATTGCGGCGCATGGGTTCACACAAAACCTGTTCTTCGGAAATATCGTCCAGCTGATTCATAACCAGCTCTTTATAAATTGAGTTGGTGACAATGTAGATGTTTTGAGCTGGGCAAATCTTTTTCAAGCGTTCAAAAGTTTGCTGAATCAAGGTATTGCCTGTACCCAGAATATCAATAAACTGCTTCGGATGAGAAATGCGGCTCATGGGCCAGAATCTCGAGCCAATCCCACCAGCCATAATTACACAGAAATAGTTTTCTTTCGCCTGCATAGTCGTTCTTTTTTTATAAATATACAGTTTTTATACTTTACAAATCATTTTCCAATACTACACTGGTCATTGGGTGGACCAGGTAGATTCTGTTATTGTCCAATCGTAAGCAGCGATATCGCTTTCTGCCTTTTTCAAGCTTTTTGAATTTCTTGCCATTATGAATGCTAAAAACAGCTTCTGCAGGCAGTTCCTCAAGTGTTAAGCCCTGATGTTTATCATGCTTTCGCAGGGCTTTGGCAAGGTTAACATCTGCTCCTGAAGAAGCAAGTGGTTTGCGGGCATATTTCAGTAAAGCAGATTCCACATCTCCGGGAAATAATCCCTGGTTTAAAAAAGCACCCAGGAGCGAGCTAAATTCTTTTTTCCATTCTTTACCATGTGGTTTAACCCTGTGGCTGTATTCATGCCAGACAAGCACATGTGCAATCTCATGAACCAGTGTAATCAGAAAAGCAAAGGGGTTGAGATCATGGTTAATGGTAATCTTGTGGATCCGGCTATCTGCGGGTGGTCTGAAATCACCCAGTTTGCTCACCCTGCTTTTGGTAACATGCAGGTGAATCCTGTATGTTTTCAAGTATTCGATGATCTTGTCTTCTGTACCCTCAGGCAAATATTTTTGCAATACCTGCTTATACTGTTCCATCAGCTTTCATTTGAAGGGTAGCGGGAGGATGCAATTGGCTCCACTTGGGGCAATTACTACAATTCTTAGACTTTTTCCTTTTCCGGTATGGATAGCGGGATGATGCACAGCTTTCAAACAGGAATAGTGCAATCAGTAAAAAGCAAGATAGAAGACAGATATGTTTCAGCTTTTTGTTCATATTACAGCAGGTGCACCGATAAGAAAATAACTCAGGATTGGCTATAATATTATCTGGTAAAAGTAATGAAAAATACCCTGGTCCTGAATAAATCAATTTATTCAGGCCTGATTTTATAAATATGGTTAAATTAGCAAAAGGATTCAATACATCGTAATGATAAAGAATTTCGGAGATTATTTCATGCTGATGGGAGATGTGTTCAGGAGGCCTGATAAAAGCAGGGTTTTCTGGAAACAGTTGTTTGTGGAATTTGTCAGCCTCGGTGTTGAATCCCTGGGGATCATAGCCATCATCTCTGTCTTTATGGGTGCCGTTGTGGCCTTGCAAACAGCTTATAATATTGACAGTCCGCTCATCCCATTAACCATGGTGGGATTTACTGCCAGGCAATCTATTGTGTTGGAGTTTTCACCAACGATTATAAGTCTCATCCTGGCCGGGAAAGTCGGTTCCAGGATCGCATCAGAAATTGGCACCATGCGGGTTACCGAACAAATTGATGCACTCAGGATCATGGGTGTCAATGCAGCCAATTACCTCATCTTCCCCAAGGTCATGGCAACGATGCTCATCAACCCTTTCCTGATTTCCGTGAGTATGTTCCTGGGAATTTTTGGAGGATGGCTGGCCTGTGTTTCATCAGGTGTTGTTACTTCAGAAGTGTATATCACAGGCATTCGCTATTGGTTCGAGCCTTATACGATATTCTATGCCCTGTTCAAAACAGTGATCTTTGCCTTTATTATATCTTCCGTATCTGCCTATCAGGGCTATTCCATCAGTGGCGGTGCACTTGATGTGGGTAAAGCAAGTACAAAAGCTGTGGTCAACAGCAGCATCCTGATTATTATTTTCAACCTTGTGCTCACCCAATTATTGCTGGTATGATCACCGTAAAAAACATATTCAAGTCCTTTGGTGATAAACCAATCCTTAAAGACATCAGCTATGCATTTGAACCCGGAAAAAATAATTTGATCATCGGGCAAAGTGGTTCGGGTAAGACCGTGCTGATGAAATGCATCATTGGCTTATTCCATGTTGATAAGGGTGATGTAATTTATGATGATAGGGTGTTTTCCGGAATGAAAAAGAAGGAATTGAAGGAGGTGTACAGGGAAATTGGAATGTTGTTCCAGGCCGGTGCGCTCTATGATTATATGAGCGTTGAAGAGAATGTGATGTTTCCGCTTTCCATGTTTACCAAAGACACTTATGATGATAAGCTGAAAAGGGTTAATTTCTGCCTGGAGCGTGTGAATCTTAAAGGTTCCAACAAACTGATGCCTTCTGAGTTAAGTGGTGGGATGGTCAAGCGGGTGGCTATTGCAAGGGCCATTTCCATGAATCCCAAATATTTGTTCTGCGATGAGCCGAATTCAGGCCTCGACCCAAAAACAGCTGAATTGATCGATGACCTGATCAACGAAATCACCAAAGAATATAAGATCACTACCATTGTAAATACACACGATATGAATTCGGTACTGAATATTGGTGATAACATAGCATTTATCCACCAGGGGCAATTGTGGTGGCAGGGAACAAAAAAGGATATTTTATCCACGACCAATAAGGAGTTGAATGAGTTTGTCTTTTCCACTGAATTGACCAGAAGGCTTAAGTAATGAATTTACTTGATATTATTCTTATTGTTCCATTCATCTGGTTTGCTTACCGGGGGTTCCAGAAAGGACTGGTTATTGAACTGGCTTCTCTTGTGGCGCTGATCCTGGGCATCTGGGCCGCTGTTTATTTTTCATTTTTTGCAGCTGATTTCCTCTCGGAAAATTTTGATATCGGTCCCAGATACCTTCCTGTAATTGCTTTTATCATTACTTTTATTGTAGTGGTGATGGGGGTTTACCTTATCGGCAGGATCATTGAAAAATTCATTGATATCCTGGCCCTGGGATTGTTAAATAAACTTGCAGGCCTGGCATTTGGTCTCGTTAAAGCCGCCTTCCTTTTAAGCATCATCATTTTGGTAATCAATAGCTTCGATGCAAATCAAAGCATTATCACGCCTAAATTAAGAGACGGTTCCTTCCTGTATAAGCCTGTTGAAAGATTTGCCCCCACGATTATTCCGAGACTAAACGTCGATGACGTACGGGATATCAAGCTGGATGATGACGTCTTACCGTCTGTATAATCTATCCCTTCACGCTTCACCGTTCACTGCAATTACGCCTGGTAATTGCTTCCCCTCAATATACTCCAACATCGCACCACCACCTGTGGATACGTAACTAACCTGCTTTGCAAGGCCATACTTATTGATGGCCGCAACAGAATCACCTCCCCCTATCAATGAAAAAGCTCCTTTTCCGGTGGTTTCTGCAACAGCAAGGGCAACGCATTTGGTACCTGCTTCGAAATTGGACATTTCAAAAACGCCCATGGGGCCATTCCAGAGCAGGGTTTTTGAAGATTTAATGACATCGGCAAATAAAAGCTGGGTTTCCGGACCGATATCCAATCCCATCCAGCCCTCTGGGATCTCACCAGCTTTACAAACGATTTTTTCTGCATCATTTTCAAAAGCACTGGCCGCTACCGTATCAATGGGTATCAGGATCCGTGTGCTCATATTCCCGGCTTCTGCAAGGGTTTCCCTGGCAAGCTCTACCAGGTCTTCCTCGATAAGTGAATTCCCAATATCACCTCCCATGGCCTTGATGAAAGTGAACA
>JAUXCL010000125.1 GCA_030618905.1 Bacteroidales bacterium
GTCAGTCGTAATGCGGGCAATGATGTCGCCTTTTTTTCGCTGAGAATAAAATGCAAGGGGCAAGATGAGCAGTTTAGTAAATACTTCCTTTCTCAGGTTCTTGATCGCCCCGATCCGCACTTTAGCCAGGACAAACATGGCCATATACCTTGAAAAATTACGGAGAAAAAATGTTACCAGGAGGATGAGACAAATAAACAGCAGTGCATCCATCTTTCCCTGGTCGATGATGATCCTGCTCATGATGTAGTTCATGTATGCGATCAGGGCATCGGAACTCAGGGAAAATTCCGGTGCTGTAGTAACCAGCTGTTCCTTACCAAACAGCAGGCTGAGAAAAGGAGCCAGCATGGCAAAGGTAAACAGGGAAAAAATGATAGTCAGCAGGTTGAACAGTACGTTTAATCCTGCATAGCCCAAATAGGGTTTGATGTAGCTTAGTATGCGCCAGTAGCTTTTCACTTAGACTCCGGTGTAATTTTGAGGTTTTATCTTTTTCAGGCTTTCTTTCAGGTCCATGCTGATCTTTAACTTATCAATGAAGCTAAAAATTGCTTCCCGGTCTATTTTTTTATTCGACCTGGTCAATTCTTTTAACTGCTCATATGGGTTGGGGTATCCTTCTTTGCGTAATATGGTCTGGATTGCCTCTGCCACAACTGCCCAGTTATCTTCCAGGTCAGCTTCTATCTTATCCTGGTTTAACAATAGTTTGTCGATTCCTTTTATCAGGGATTTAATGGAAATGATCGTATGTGCCATGGGTACGCCAATATTCCGCGTTACAGTGGAATCAGTAAGATCGCGTTGCAGCCTGGAAATGGGTAATTTGGCTGAGAGATGTTCAAAGACCGCATTTGCCACCCCAAGGTTCCCTTCTGCATTTTCGAAATCAATCGGGTTGACTTTATGGGGCATGGTTGATGATCCTACTTCACCTTTCCTGATCTCCTGTTTGAAATAATCCATGGAAATATAGGTCCAGAGATCTCTTGAAAGGTCGATCAGGATGGTATTGATCCTTTTGATGTTATCAAAGAGTGCAGCGAGGTTGTCATAATGTTCAATCTGTGTGGTGATCTTCTGGCGTTTTAAGCCAAGGGATTTGTTGACGAATTCATCAGCGAAATCAGGCCAGTTAATATCCGGATAGGCTACCTGGTGCGCATTAAAATTGCCGGTTGCCCCGCCAAATTTGGCAGATACGGGGATTGTCCCCATCAGGGCGATCTGTTGTTTCAACCTTTCCACAAAAACATTGATCTCTTTACCCAGGCGGGTAGGGGAGGCCGGTTGTCCATGCGTTCTGGCCAGCATAGGTATATCCTTCCACAATTCAGCTTTTTGCTGGAGCCGCTTTAACAATTCCTGGAAGCTTGGTACCAGCACATCATTCAGAAACAGCTTGGTTGCATAAGGAACGGCAGTGTTGTTAATATCCTGGGATGTCAAACCAAAATGAATGAATTCACGGTATTGTTTGAACCCGAGCTTGTCAAATTTCTTTTTAAGGTAATATTCAACGGCTTTGACATCATGGTTTGTGGTTTTCTCAATCTGCTTTACTTCTTCAGCGTCCCGGAAAGTGAAATCCTTGCTGATCGCACGCAGGTCATCAATCCTTGACCTGTCAAAATCCTTAAGTTCAGGCAGGGGCAAGAGGCATAATGCAATGAAATATTCAATTTCAACAAATACCCTGTAATTTATGAAAGCTGCTTCGGAAAAATAATAGGCAAGTGTTTCTGTTTGCTTATGATACCGGCCATCAACTGGAGAAATGGCACTTACGGAGGTCAGTTCCATGATTCGAAGATTTAGACTTCCAAAATTAGAAAAGTATAAACAATAAGCAACAGAATCATGAAATAATTATATGGTGGCGGGACTACATGCTTTTAAAGACATCCCTGATCAACTCACCATAGGTTTCACCAAAGGTAAGCATACACCATGCATACAAGGTTAAAACTTCCTCCTTGTGAAGCCACTTGATTGACTTTTTTAATTCTTTTTTGAAGAGGCTTTTATCGAAACTGACTTTTTGAAGAATGGTTTTTGTGTACTCAAGCATTTTAGTCAATTTAGTTGTCTGTAATAAGAAACGTCAAGGATCGAGATTTGTTGTGGCTAATATAAGAAGAATAAATAGCCTTGTCAATATTTTTTACTGGAATATTTTGTCGAGTAGGCAGCAAAGTACCCGATAGCTCCGTTGCTGATATTTCCTTTGACGTTGGCTGGCGGGCCGCTAAACATCGGTGTGCTAAAGCTGACTTCCACCTGCACCGCCCAGATGAAGTTCGCGTAGCCTTCGCTAATGCTTCCTGCCTGGAATGTAATGATGTCACCAGGATACACTTTTTCCTTGCCAATTGCCTGGTTCAGGTAACCAACACCAATACCATTGGTGTAATTTCCATTGTAAAACTCATCATCTACCACCATTCTGTTAGACAAAGTATCTGTTAACAATACACCATTCTTAAAAATATTGAACATGTAAAAATCTTTGCTGACAGGGTCCAGGTAATAGCATTTCACTTCAAGATATCCCTTTGATCCCCAATCTTCATGAAGTTCGAGTTGGATAGAATCAATAGGATTAATGTTGGGTACCTTGCTGCTGGCGGTATAGAATTTATGATCATCTATCTCTTCCTGCAAGTTTATGTTCAGGGTATAGGTATTACCAATGATTGCATAGTAATCAGGCTGGGTTTCATATATTCCGGAATTGGCAGGTTTCTCCTGCAGCATATGTACATTCCCGTCCTGGTCTACGATTTCAACACTTGCATTGCTAATGGGTGGAGGTGCTGTGTTATGTGAAAAGTCTGTTGTTTTTGTCAGAATGACCTGATGCGCCATGGTGTCTGTGGTAAGGTTACCTTCTACCACCAGGCGTAAATAATCCTGCCCTTGCAGATCAATATCAATACGCTCTGTACATGCTGCGATGATAAGAAAAATTATGATAAATAGTATGTTTGAAAGCTTATTCATGATAAAGCGACGATTTAAAACTTAAAATTAAATGTAACCGAAGGTATGATGCTGTATAAGTAAGTCCTGGTAGCATACACTTCATACGTTGGTTGATTTGAATTGCTCACTTCCTGTTCAAAATTAATGGCCCAGGTATTGTGCCTGTTATAAGCATTATACACGGAAAATACCCATTCATGTTTAAACCTTCTGGGCTTATCCTTCCCCCGGAGTGTTACGGCGACATCGAGACGGTGATAATCATCATACCGGAATCCATTCCTGTCAGAATAAATAGGTACAATATTGCCTCCGATGATTGCTCTGCCTGTGGGCATGGTTACCGGGACACCTGTCTGGTAAACCCAATTAGCTGAGGCACTTACCCTCCTGGATATATCATAAGTTAAAACAATAGACAGGTCATGTGGCCTGTCGTATGGGGATGGATATTTATCGCCATTGTTGATCTCCGGGACCTTTCTCCATGCCCTGGAATAGGTATAGCCAACCCAACCGCTGATCTTTCCTTTTGCCATCTTTAAATCATAAACCCTAACCAGGAGTTCTATACCATACGACCATGATTTACCAATTCTCAACTCCCCTTCCAGTTCTTTGTTGAGCAGCAATTCTGCATGATCTTTAAAATCGATGGTATTCTGCATGTTCTTGTAATACACTTCAACTGAAGTTTCAATGGTATTGTCCAGGAAGTTTCTGAAATACCCGGCCGCTACCTGGTCGGCAATCTGCGGTTTTACATTCGGACTGGCTGAGAACCACAAGTCGAGCGGCGTTCCAGCGGTAGAATTCTGGGCAAGTTGTACATATTGGTATGTCCTGGTGTAGCTGGCCTTGATCGATGAGATCTCATTCAGGATATAATTGGCTGCTACCCTTGGCTCCAGTCCCCAGTAAGTATTGTAAATATTACCTTTCCCGTATTCTTCCACATGAGTTTGCTCATAGTTCTCATCATAATAATATACGGTGCCAGGTCCGATATTATTGAATAATGAAAAACGCAATCCATATTTCAAAACCCATAACGCACCTATCTTCTGCTCATTACTGGCATATAGGGCACTTTCGATGGAATGGTTTTTCGGTACGATATATTCAGTGAATAATGAGTTCTCACCTCCCCTGGCAACTCCCGGGTTAAATGTATGGTGTGTTAAACTGATTCCGTATCGAAAGGTATTATTGGCATTCAGGTACCAGGTGAAGTCACCCTTCAGCCCAAAATCTTCCAGATAAGAATCCCAGGTGAAAGAATTTGCATCATCCTCATTTGCAGTACCCAGGCTGTACTTGTACTTGCTATAGACAAATGTGAAATTACTGAAGATCTTTTTCGAAAAAAGATGATTCCACCTGACCGTTGCGGTCTGGTTCCCCAGGTTCATCCTGGCAAACTGGTTCTTGAACACGTCCCGGCCAAAATAGCCTGAAATATACAACCTGTTATTTTCGTTAAATATGTGGTTGACCTTGGCATTAAGGTCATAGAAATACAATTTACTGTCCCTGACATCTTCTTTCGCGAAAATTGGAAGAAAGATGTCCATATATGTTCTCCTGCCTGATACAAGAAATGATGTTTTGTTCTTAATAATTGGCCCCTCCAATGTTAACCTGCTGGAGATTAGCCCAATACCACCTGTTCCGGAAAAACGTTTGTTGTTTCCATCTTTCATCCTGACATCAAGTACAGAAGAAAGGCGACCCCCATATTTAGCAGGGATCTCTCCTTTGTACAGGGTCATATCTTTGACGGCATCATTATTGAAAACGGAGAAAAAGCCAAGCATATGGCCTGCATTGTAAACCGTAGCTTCATCCAGCAAGATCAGGTTTTGATCGATACTTCCACCACGCACACTGAATCCCGTCGATCCTTCTGCAGCGGCGGAGACACCTGGTAAGAGTTGCAAAACCTTCAGGATGTCAGTTTCTCCAAAAACAGTTGGAACGGACCTGATCTGTTTTGCGTCCATCTTCACTACACTCATTTCAGCCTTCTTTATATTCTCACCCGGACGTTTGGCCACAACCTGGACTTCTTTTAGCATCTGTTCCGAAGGGATGAGTTCAATATTCTCTACGATGTCCTTTTGCAACTCAATTTTTCGTTCCTGGGCCTGGTAGCCCACATATGAATAAGTGATTGTATAAGTACCCGGAAGAAGGTTCAGTGAATAAAAACCATAGGTATTCGTGGCAGTTCCGGTTTGGAGTTCCTTTATATAAATCGTAACTCCGACCAGGTCCTCACCCGTTTCACTGTCCTTGATAAAGCCGCTGATGGTGAAGCGTTTATCTGCTTCATCCGGCAACATGATAATCGGAAGAAACAATAATAAACAGCTCAGTATTACAACCGGTTTAAGCATCTTCTATTCAGCGTATGAAAGTCGATTTTATTGTGCAAACCAGCCAAAAACTAAAGTAACCGTACCGGTAACAGAGTTGAAATCTTTATTGTCGTAATATTGCTTTTCAATCGGATCATTGGTACCCTCAGGCAAGTACAGGTATTGCATATCTTGGCCTGATAGTTGATATGACGAACAAATGAAGATAATTCCCGTAATAATGAGTGTAAACTTCTTCATTTTTTTAATGTTAAATGAGATAAGTAGTTAATATAACCTCAAAGACATGATTTTTATTTCAGGGTTGCAAAATGAATGAAAAAAATCATAAAAACCAGTGAGTAAGGAAAAAAAAATACTGTTACGGAGTTTTATTTTCCCGACCATATTTGTGGTTGCTATCTGGATGATCAAATTTATTGAGGTCATTTTTGATTTGCCCCTGTATCGCCTGGGAGTGTTCCCTTTATCTTTAAAAGGCTTGCCGGGCTTGCTTTTCATGCCACTTATCCATGGAGATTTTTCACATTTGTATGCCAATACCATCCCGGTTTTTGTGCTTACTGCTGCCCTGTTTTATTTTTACAGGGCGATTGCTTTTAAAGTATTTTTCCTGATTTACTTTTTCTCTGATATATGGCTCTGGTTTGGCGCCCGGGAAGTATATCATATAGGAGCCAGTGGATTGATCTATGGGCTTGCGACTTTTTTATTTATCAGTGGACTCATCAGGAAAAATCCGAGACTGATGGCGATTTCCCTGTTTGTAGCTTTCCTCTATGGGAGTTTTATCTGGGGTATATTCCCAGAGTTCTTTCCGGAAAAAAACATCTCATTTGAAGGTCATTTCTGGGGCATGATCGCTGGCTTGATGATCGCCATCTACTATCGCAAGAGCGGTCCCCAACCCAAATTGTATTCATGGGATTTGGAAGAAGAAACTGATGATGAGGAGGATGATGACAATGCGTACTGGAAAATGCCACATCAGAAATCTCCGTAAATCAGGATTTTGGGGGAGCTCATCATTTCACCCACTGCGAATACCAATTAATGTGATAAACAGGTAAAAAGGATTGCTGCTGATGAACCAGAGTCCAACACCTATGGAGGATATGAGTATGCCTGATATCATGGTGCCAATAGATTTTAATAGTGGTTCTGCCTTTTTCTCTATTAATGGTTCAAACAGCTCCATGGTGTTGGCCACCCAGAAGGTGCGGGGGAAATTGTTAATTGTCGATTTTCGATTTTCGTTTTTCGATTTCAATTCAGCCTGCAAGTATACGAATTAAATGTATTTTTACTTTATTAAATCTGAGATTTTAAGCTGGCTGTCTTATGACCTTACTGAAGTCTAAGTATCCCCTGATCATTCTTTTTATTTTAGGTATAATCCTCAGTTTCTATGCCATTTCCCTTGATGATTTTCTGAACCTATGGGATGAACGCTTTCATGCGCTGGTGGCTAAGAATATGATCGGTTCACCATTGATGCCAAGTTTGTATGAGAGCCCCTTTATTGAAATAGCCAGTGACCGATGGGATCATGCACATGTTTGGCTTCATAAGCAACCTTTGTTTTTGTGGCAAATGGCACTTAGTTTGAAAATATTCGGCTATAATGAATTTGCTGTTCGCTTGCCCAGTGCGATCATGCATAGCTTACTGGTCCTGCTTGCTTTTGGGATTGGATCTATGCTTAGTAA
>JAUXCL010000023.1 GCA_030618905.1 Bacteroidales bacterium
GAAATGTTATCCTGAATTTCCGCATTAGCAAGGCTTTGTAAAGGTATTAATAGAAAAGTAATTTTCATTTTTAACATTGAATTAAGATCTTTTTGACCTCCAAAGTGTTATATATATTAGTAATTTAGCCAAAAATCACAATTTTCTAACTAACTTTTTTATCATGAGAAAGAAATACTATTCTTTAATTGTCTTATTATCAGTGCTTACATTCAACTTTGGGGGTACTGGCCTTTTTGGTCAGACAGATGATCCTAACCTTGACCATGTCCCGGCCGACTTCATTGAACATATGAAAGATCAACCACCAAAGCTCAGTACTGTTGTCACTGTTGATGGTTATGATAACTATTTTCTTGGTACTGATTTTGCAGAGGGGCACATCAGTGAAAATCCCCTTACACCTGGTGAATATTTCGTTGCAATGAATATCGATGATACACATTATACCATGGATGGCCACGATTGGTTCGACAGTAATCCTGCCTGGAGTGGATATTATATCCGGGGAGATGTATTGACAGCTTATGATTCGGATGGCACTCTCTATTATGAGAACATGTATGGCTCATCCATTCAAGGTTGTGTGGTTGTGAGATCATCAGACAATGGCCAGACCTGGTCATCTCCGGTTGTAGCCGTTTATGGTAATGATAAGAACTGGATGACTGCTGATATGACAGATGGCCCTTATTCAAATTATGTATACACAGTCATGACAAACTCTGGCTCAGGTAACTTTGCCAGGAGTACTAACCAGGGTGTTTCCTTCCAAAATACATTTGTAGCGGCGTCACAGTCGTTGCCAGGAATGATGGTTTGTGTTGGTGCTGATGGCGGTACCAATGGTGGCGCTGTTTATATTGTAACCAATTCAGGTGGCACATTTTCCTCCACTTATACTTTTTACCAATCCCTGGATGGGGGTTCGAGCTTTACATTTAAGTCGGCACAAAGTTTTGCCGGCTACGTGGGATCGAATGTGAATGGAAGGAATTCTGTTCAGAACATGAGAACACGCCCATATCCATTCATTACTGCAGATAACAGTAATGGAGCATACCGTGGAAGACTGTATTGTGTTTATGCTTCTAACGAGCCGGCAGGTAACGGCAATAAGCCAGATATTTTCTGCCGTTATTCTGATGATGGCGGGTCAACCTGGTCAGTTGCAGAAACTGTTAATGATGATTTCCCATCAACAGGAAACCATCAATGGCATCCGGCCATCTGGTGTGATTATGAAACAGGGAGGCTTTATATCCAATGGATGGATACACGCGATACACCTGCCTCGGATTACGCTATGATCTATGGAACATATTCTGATGATGGAGGACAAACATTTGCTGTCAATCAGCGAATATCCAATGAGAAGATGAAGATTAACTGTACCACCTGCGGTGGCGGGGGTACACCAAGATATCAGGGAGATTACAACGCTATCATATCCAACCCTGATGTTTCTATGGCTACATGGTCTGACTTCAGGGATGGCCATTATGACACTTATACTGGTTATCTACCTGACTATGCAATGCTTCTTTCTCCGGATAACAGTGTTGCTACCGGATTTGTTGCGTCTTTTGATGTGGAAGTCCCTTCAGTGAAACTGTATGACAATGACGTCATCTTTACAGCTGAAATAGAAACGCCTCCGGCCGGATCATTTGAAATAACCTTCCCATCAGGAAATACCCTTTCATCATTTCCAGGGACTGTTGTCATGGAAGTAACGGTTGATGAGCTGGTACCGGTTGGATTTTATGAAGTGACCGTAACAGGAAAAGGCCCTAACGGAACTCCTGTGCATATCAGAACAGGAACAGTTGAGGTAGTACCTTTGACACCACCTGAAGCAGAATTCTCTGCAAGCACAACTGCACCCTGTGCGGGAGGCACAGTCGACTTTATTGATGAGTCAACCGGTTATCCCAATACCTGGGAATGGACATTTGAAGGTGGAACACCAGCTACTTCATCAGCACAAAACCCGACTGACATTATGTACGAAACTCCAGGGGTTTATAGTGTCAAGCTTAAGGCAAGCAATGGTGCAGGTAGTGACAGCCTTACCAAAACAGCTTACATCGATGTACTGACACTTCCTGATGCACCGGTCAGCTCAGATGAGGAAGCATGTTTCGGGAGCGCTATTCCTGACCTGAATGCTGAAGGGACCGATATCAAATGGTATGATGATCCCGCTTTAAGCAACCTGGTATATAGTGGTAATACATTTGCCACAGGACAAACAGACCCCGGTGTATATATGTATTATGCAACGCAGACATCCGGGTATTGTGAGAGCCTTGCAACAACAGTATCCTTGACCATACATGAGCTTCCAGTTGTTGAGCTTGAAACTTTTGCTCCGGTTTGTATCAATGTCGCACCATTTGCATTGAGCGGTGGCTCACCAACAGGAGGTACTTATTCAGGACCCGGTGTTACAGACAATACTTTCGATCCTGCAGCTGCCGGAGCAGGTACTCATGATATTACTTACACTTATACGGATGAAAATGGTTGTACCAACGATTCCGTTCAGGGGATTACCGTAAATGACTTACCAGATGTCACTCTTGGCCCACAGGATGATGTTTGCGTGGATGCAGAAGCTTTTGAGCTTAGCGGTGGTACACCTGAAGGTGGAACCTATATTGGTGCGGGAATTGATGGCGGAGTTTTCTATCCTGAGGAAGCCGGTGTTGGTATCCATGGGATCACGTATGCATATACTGATGAGAATGGTTGTGAAAACAGTGCCATGCAAGAGATTACTGTAAATGATTTGCCTAACGTCAATATAGGGCCTGATTCACAGCTTTGTGCAGGACTGGAAATCACATTGGATGCAACAACTTCCGGCGCCACATCCTATGAATGGTACCCTGGAGGAGAAACTACCGCACAGATCACTGTCGATTCTACTGGAATTGGTGTTGGATCACAAATGTTCATTTGTTATGTGACAGATGGTAATGATTGTGTTTCAAGTGATACTGTTATGGTGGAATTTGAGGATTGCTCCGCTATTAATGAACTGGCAGGAGTCAACAATATTATACTCTATCCTAACCCGGGACAAGGGATTGTTTCACTTCAGATCGACACTGATGATCCTGTAATATTGAATATTAAAGTGTATAATAACAGGGGTACATTGGTGCTTGAAAAGCAGAATATCAGGGTTGAAAATACTTATCTGGAGCGCATGGACCTGAGCGGTCAGGCTTCAGGAATATACCTGGTTACTGTTTCGAACAATGAAGGGATATGGGTTGAAAAACTTATTGTCAGAAATTAAGATTCGATAAGTATTGAAGCAAAAAGCCGTTCCGATAGATATCTGGACGGCTTTTTTTTGGTAAATTTGAAAATATTGATTTTCCGGGTAACTGAATTAATTGTGGCTTTGTGAAAAGAATAAAATTTTCTTTTTTCCCATTCATATTCCTGGCAATACTTTTTTCAGGGAGCATAGATGCTCTGGCACAAACAGATGACCCTCCTGATACGATTATCGTCTATCCTTTATTTGATACTACATTCAATGAGCTTAATGAAGTGGTGATCACAGGTACAAGGGTGTCAAAGAAAATAATTGACATCCCTTATTCTGTGGTCCGGATTAATAATTTGAATTTCCGCTTCGATAAGAAAACCGGAGTGAATGATGTGCTCCAGGCAGTCCCCGGTATGTTTTTACAATCAAGATACGGTACACATGATGTAAGGATCTCGATACGGGGCTTTGGCAGTAAATCAAATTCCGGGATTAGGGGCGTGCGCATATTGCTTGATGATATACCCGAATCCGAACCTGACGGGCAGACAAGAATAGAAGCCATTGATTTTAACTCCATTGGCAGAATTGAGATCGTTAAAGGGAATTCATCATCACTATATACCAATGCCCCTGGTGGTGTTGTCAATTTCATAAATGATATTGATTTCCCCGGTTCATTCGCTGTACAATTTAACCAGTTCGGCTCTTTTGGTTTGAGACGGAATGGCCTTAAAGTTGGCATCAGAACAGACAAGTATGGCTTCCTCAATACTTATAGCTATCATAATTACGATGGCTACCGTGAACATAACAATGAATATTGGCATATCCTGAACACGGTATTGGAAACTACACCATCTAAAAATACAAGTCTTAAGATCCTTGCCTATTTTGTGCATGGCCAGATCACCTTACCCGGGGCATTGACAAAAGAAGAGTTTGAAGAAGATCCATATCAGGCCAGCCAACGGGCAATTGACCGGGACCTGAAAAGGCTTTCTACAAAGGGCCGCCTTGGAATACGTTATAATGCGAAATTTGGACCTTCCTTAAACAATGTAGTGGAAGTCACTTCTTATGTTACCATCAAGTATTTTGAAAGAACATCCAGGGAATACAGGATCATTAATAGAAATGGATTGGGCCTGTCGGCAAGATATGTAAACAAATCACAATTAGGGAGGTCAGTTAATGAGTTCTCATTTGGGGGTGACCTGCTATTTCAGCCTGCCAGGACTGAATTCTATGATAACATCAACGGTCAAAAAGGAGATCAATTAATACAATTGCTTAATGAAAAGATAGGAAATACAGGATTTTATATTTCAGATAATTTTGAGATACTGAAAGATAAAATGTACGTTCTCCTTACCGGCAGATATGATAACGTGACCTATCATCTTTCTGAACAGACCCTTCCTTCCCGTGTCGACAACAGGACATTCCGTGCTTTTACTCCCAAACTTGCCCTCAATTATAAAGTTCGGCCATGGATTGCCTTGTACACCTCTTTTGGCTTGAGTTTTGACAGCCCTGCCAAGAATGAACTGGAAAGTATTGATCCGGCATTTTTATATAATCATGAACTGCAGGCTCAGGAGTCAAAGAATTTTGAAGTAGGAATTAAAGGCTACCTTCTTAGTCATGATCATAGCTTTTTTAAAAAGGTCCTTTTCGAAGCAACGATCTTTAATATTATGATTGATAATGAAATCGTCCCGTTTGAGGTGTTTGGAGATGTGTTTTTCAGAAATGCAGCAAAGACCAACCGGTACGGATTGGAATTAGGGTCAAATCTTGAAATTTATAAGGACTTTAATTTTGCACTTGCCTATACCTATTCGAATTTCACGTATAATTCCTATTATGCCAAAACTATACTGGTTGATCCGGATGGAAATATCAAGGAAGAAGAAAGAGACTTCTCAGGAAATATTCTTCCCAGTGTTCCGAAGAATAACCTGTACCTTGCCCTATCTTATGCCTATCCATTTCATTATAAGGCAAGTGCTTTTGTAAAATTCAGTTATATGGGGGTGAGTGGCCTCTGGGTAGATGATGCCAATTCGGATCAAACTGATGCCTATAATCTGCTGAATACGGTATTGGGACTGGATATGAACTTCGGGAAATTGAACATTATGCTCTCCGGAAGCCTTAATAATATGTTGAATGTGGTTTATGTCGGATTTACCAATACCAATTCAGCCGACCGGAGATTTTATGAAGCAGGTGAACCCAGGAACTATTATTTGTCATTGAACATTGGATACAGGTTTTAAAGATCAGAATTTTGAAAAACAAGCTTTATACACTCATCATTCTTTTTGTTTTTTCTGGCTTTTCGTATTCATTTGCCCAGAATGATCCCGATAACTATAGGGAAGGAAGTAATGTGCTGAGCTTTGGCGGAAATTACAGGATTCATCCCGGTAATGTGAGTCAAACGGAGGTTTTTATTGTAAAAAACCCCCTTGATAATAACATCCTTTTCTCATCTTGCAATACTTTAACATTTATTCCTTTTTTTGTAAGCGAGGGTATTTATGTCACAACTGACGGCGGTAATTCCTGGAATGGTGATGATACCTGCACAGGCGAACCCATTGCCTTTCATGGGGGTGATCCGGGCATTGCCATTGATAAAAATGGCACATTGATCATCACCCGTTTGGGAAGATCCCCGTTTTCAGGGTTGTATTCCCATTATTCTACTGATAATGGACAGACATGGTCGGCTCAGCAGGTTATTTCCACGGATGACCTGGAACGGGCTGCTGTGGCGTCGGATGTAAATCCCTCCAGTGCTTATTTTGGCCGAACGTATGCTGTTTGGGTAAGGTTCGCTCCTCCATTCCCCATGATGATCTCTTACACCGATGATGGAGGCCAAAACTGGAGTGTGCCCCTGCAGATTAATAATCCACCAAACAGAAGCGCCGGAGGTGATATCTGTATTGGACCCAATGGGGAGGTATATGTTTGCTGGGCAGGAGTGACAGAAGTTTCGCCTTTTAAAGAGATCTATGTTGGGTTTGCATCCTCATCCGTTGGGGGAGAGCATTGGGATGTTACTGAGAATGCATTCCCGATGAATGGTATTACAGGCATCCTTCCTGAGAAAGGAAATATCCGTGTTAATGGCTTACCGGGTATCGATGTGGATACTACAGGTGGAGATAGGCATGGATGGATATATATTGTTACAGGCCAGAAAGACCTGGCATCGGCAGGTAGCGATCCGGATATCATCCTGAACCGATCTTCGGATGCTGGTATAAGCTGGTCACAAGGGATCCGGGTCAACCAGGATGGAGTCAATAATGGCAAGATACAGTATTTCCCATCTGTTCATGTAGATAAATTCGGTGCGACGGATGTCCTTTTTTATGATGACCGTACTACAAGTAGCGACTCTGCCGGGATTTTTCTTGCGCGGTCACTTGATGGAGGTAATGATTGGATCGAGTATGAGGTCAGCGATCATAATTACAAACCTGCTCCGATCGGTGGGCTTGGACAAGGTTACCAGGGAGATAATATTGATCTGACATCGACGGATACCAGAATCTGGCCGGTATGGATGGATAACTCCTCAGGCATTTATCAGATATGGACCGTGCCGGTGGATTTTACATCGCTGGATGGAATACCTGCAAACACAATATATAATTTTGAGCTGAAGCAGAACAGACCTAACCCTTGTTCAGGCAATACGTGGCTTCGATATCTGATTCATGATTATAGATATCTGATATTTGATTTATATGATATTTCCGGAAGGAAGATTTGTGAATTGTTTAATGAGATGAAAATGCCAGGTGAGTATGAATTGAAAATTAATGTATCTGATTTGAAAAATGGAATCTATATAATTCGGATGCAGGCCGGAAACGAAATTGAGATAATGAAGTTGGTGGTGGTGAAATAGTAAATCTGCAAAACTGTTAAATTGATATGCTTTAATCTCAATACTAACTACTTAATACTTAATACCTAATACTAATTCACAACAACTAGTTTATGCACAGCAACATCACCACCTGCTTGCAGCCTGACGAAGTAAACACCCGGTGTCAGATTACTTACATCAATTTCCAATTCATACTTCCCTGGCAATTTTTCTTCTCCCATCAATCTCTGAATCCTCTCTCCAGAAATCGAGTATAAATCAATACACGTAACGCGTAACGCGTAACGCGTAACGCGAAGGTGCAAAGCACCTGAGCATGGATTTGGATAAATATACAGGTCTATTGTGTTACCAGGTTGGTTTTCCGATAATCCCACAGACGTTGCATCATATTTAAGCACGGCGCCATGATCGCCTACAGCAAACCCATGAAGTGAGTCCGTAAAGATCATGTCAAATATTGCGGAATTGTCAGGAGAAGGGATTTCTGTCCACGTGGTACCGGCATCCAGGCTGTAGATAAGCTTTTGCCGTGGGCCCAGCGGAGCCCAGGCTTCGGATTCATTCCTGAAATCCAGGTCATATGCATTGCCCTGCATGGAAAGCTCTTCGTAGTCCCAGTTAATGCCGCCGTCGGCAGTGCGTATCATTCCAACCCCGTAACCAAAATCAGGATCGCCACCTGAGCCCAGTACGGTTAAGGAGTCGAAAATATGAAGCCCGTGAACCTCATCAGCAGGTGCATCAGCATTATCGATCGGGTACCATTTTTCACCCCCATCAGATGTGCTCCAGGTCACCCCGGCTATATCAAACATCCCTCCACAGGCATAGCCGTATTTCTCATCATAAAATTCGATGTTTAGCACTGGAAAAAAGGCCAGTGGCGTGGTGTCAACTTCTGCCTCTGTCCAGCTTATTCCACCATCTATAGTTTTTGCGAGGGCATGTGGACTCCCACCAACCCAACCATTAAGGGTGTCATGGAAAAGGATACAATTGATGAATATATTGTCTTCAGGATATGGCTCGCTGGTCCATTCAGTTCCACCGTTGGTTGTTTTGTGGATCAGGGTACCGAAAAAGCCTTCATAATTCCATGACGCTGCCCAGCCAAGGCTCCTGTTCAGGAAGAAGACCGACCAGATGCTGTTATCAGTTTGTGCATCCTGCACCGTCCATGTATCTCCACCGTCACTTGTATGAATGATGGTGCCGGTGTCACCAACCGCCCATCCGTAAAGGCTATCTGTAAAGTACACTGAATGCAATGACTGCTGGGTGGGAACGTCAATCTTTTCCCAGCTTCCCTGAGCAGTGGCAGTACAAGGAAGCAGCAGTGTAATGGTAAATAGTATTGCAAATCGAAAAAGCATGAAGTCAAAAATACAATACAATTGTCAATTGTCCTTCTTTTAGAAGAACACATGAATATTTCTTATGCTTTATTTCAAGTCTTTTTATACCTTTGACCTTATTTAGACTTAGTTTAGATTATTAGAATGATATGCATAAAAACGTAATAATCACGGGAACAGGTAGTTATGTCCCAACAGAAGTGGTGACAAACAAGGATTTTGCCAGGCATGAGTTTTATGACTTTGATGGGGTGCCTTTTGACATCCCTCATGAAGAAATTGCAGAAAAGTTCAAAGCCATCACAGGTATTGAACAAAGACGTTATGTATCTGACGATCTGACCGCTTCAGATATTGGTGCCCTTTCAGCAGAATTGGCGATTAAAGATGCAGGCATTGAAAGGGAAGAACTTGACCAGATCATTGTTGCCCATAATTTTGGTGATATCAAAAAAGGAACAATACAGACGGATTTTGTACCCAGCCTGGCTGCCAGGATCAAACACTACCTTGGGATTGTCAATCCTTCATGTGTTGCATATGATGTAGCCTTCGGTTGCCCGGGCTGGATACAGGGCCTTATCCAGGCTGAATCATTTATGCGTTCAGGGCAGGCGAAAAAATGCCTTATCATTGCCACTGAAACCCTGTCACGCTTGTTGGATATGCACGACAGGGATTCCATGATCTATGCTGATGGCGCTGGTGCATGTGTCCTGGAAATCCGGGAAGGAAACAAAAAAGAAGGAATATTGTCTTCAAGCATGGCTTCTTACACCAAAGACGAAGCCTATTATTTATTTCTCGGAAAAGGCAATCTTAAGGGGTCTGATCCCAACATCAAGTATATCAAAATGTACGGCAGGAAGATCTATGAATTTGCGCTCAAACATGTGCCTGATGCTATGGAAGCTGCAATGGACAGAGCAGGTGCCGATATTCAGGATGTGAAGAAGATCTTTATACACCAGGCCAATGAGAAACTGGACTTTGAGGTTATCAAAAGGTTTTACCGGCTCTATAAGATCAGGGAAATTCCCGAGCAGATCATGCCCATGAGCATTCATCATCTTGGAAATAGTTCTGTAGCGACTGTTCCCACTTTGTATGATCGTGTGAGAAAAGGCACCTGTGAAGACTATCATCATGAATTGCATGATGGGGATCTAATCCTTTTTGCTTCTGTCGGGGCCGGGATGAATATCAATTGTATCGCCTATCGATATAATGAGAGCTAAGAGCGAAAAACGAAAAGCGAAATAGTTCAACAACTTAGTTTCCTATTTTTATAATCAGTCCCCCGTTGAAATCTCCTTGCAATGGTGCGATAAATGCATTTACGCCAGCACCAGCACCGCCGGTGCCAAAGTATAAACTCGTTCCCCCAAAAAGCATAGGCATTAAAAGACGTCCACGTAACATAATACCTATACGCTCAGAAAACATAATTTTTACACCAAGTCCAAGTGCCGCAGAGAACCGCCACACATCACTGAATTCTGAGGAAGTGAACCATGTTGCTCCTAAGGAAACCGAACCAAATGGTGTTACCTTGGAATCAGAGTTATAAAATTTTGATATTGCTCCAACCTGGAAATAGTTGGTTGCTACCGTGGCTTCACGATAACTCAGGTTTGGATAACCAAAATATGGGGAGAAAGAGGCCTTGCTGTCCATACGAGTATAGTTTATTTCCACGTCAACCAGATATTGGACTGGAATCAGCACGGATATACCATAATCCATCCCATTCTCAATCTTAAGTTTGCCCTCATAGTAATCTATGCTTCCACCAAACATGTATCCTGCAAAGGGAACAATCTCCACTCCTTGTGAAAATACCAAAATAGGGAATAATGCTGTGAGTAATAATAGTTTAATTCTTTTCATGATATCATTGTTTATTATGTTAGTTTATTTACTTTTTGTTTTTTTGTTCTTCCTTAATAGCGTCATGGAGAGCAAGTTGATCAGGTGTCAGAATCTTCAATATTTCAACAGCCTCCTGGACATTCATAATAATGTTCTAGCAGGTAAAAGTATTAATTATTTTGTAGATCGGCTAAAATGTTTCAGTTCCTGAAAAGTAGAATCCTTTTGATTTATAACCAAACCCAAAATCAAGGTTGATATTGGTCCTGAAGTGTTTGTTTATCATGAAACGAAATCCAAAACCAATGCCCGGCCTGATATAGCTAAACAAATGGACATTAGTAAATCTGTTTGACGCTGTTGTTGCATTTACAAAAAGAACTCCACCTAAAATCTTGGAACATTGTGAGATTGGAAAACGATATTCTACCTCTCCATAGATTACATCCTCACCACGGTAACGTCCGGCAACATATCCCCTTCCTGATCTGCCTTTTTGGTCTTCACCAAGGGCCATTAATGTTAAATAGGGTTGATTACCCGATAGCTGAAAATTACCAAAAGACCAGAAGGCTATTAAATGCCTCGCTGTTTTTTTTGATAAGGGAACGTATGTTCTGAACTCTAACCACAAGGAAGATGAATTCTGGTCACTTCCTAAAAAAACAGGATTATACCGATAATTTATATTGACATAATAACCCTTATAAGAATTCATTAAATTATCACGGGAATCATATACGGCATTCAGGCTCATGCCTGAAACCATATATTTTGCTGTATTAAAGTCCTTTGATTTTGAGTACAGATAATGCGGCGTTAACTGCAATGGCAAGGTATCAAGATCCAATAATTCATCCCTGATTTTATTATAATAATCCAGGTGATAACCTATTCCTGCATATAAGTATTCAGCAATCTGATAATTTACGATTTCATGGAACTTAATATAATCGTAGAGCATGGGATAGGCTCCGTCGGTCTCTTCTAAATCAGCTCCCTGCCATGCCCAGGTACTGGGCGTAAATACCGTGTCGGGAGCATTGGTGCCTAAGCCCCATGTTGGAGCCTTGTAAATATAGAACCGCCAATCTCCTTGCAGGAAGAATTTGTCGTGAGCGGTATACACATTCGACTTTGAGAAAGCAAGAAACTGATTTTTTGAAGTAAATACTGCCGAGAATCCTGCTGATGAGACCCTTGTAGTTTCGCGAGGGCCAAAAAACCATCCAATGGCACCACCCACACCCAATAAAAATCCATTTGCCGGATTAGAACCCACATTAGGGAGTACGAGAATCATGGTTTTTTTCGGTGGTTTGGGCGCTTTGCCCTTTTTTCGCAACAGGTCTTTGAAATCCTGCTGTTCACAGTTTTTTGCTGGCCTGGTATTACTTGTTACCTCTATGGAATCATTGACCTGGGCATAGCATAAAGTACCTCCCCAGATGAGAAGTGGTAAAAGGAAAACTAAAGTTTTGCTCATTATAGGCGTAGTAAACTCCATTATAACCTTATCGAAAAAATATTCATAGAGTGGTTGATTTAATGTTCCTGTTTTAATATCTTTATAAGGCATAAAAAATCAACCAATTAATTCAAAGCTATGAAAAATTTTGCAGTTCTTGGTCTAATTATTTCCTGCCTTGTATTGTTTACTTATGATTCGCCCGGGCAAATAAACTGGAAGAAGAAATTACAAAAGCAGGCTGATAAAACAGTCGACAAAGGCATTGAGGAAGCCGAAAAGGAAGCGTATGGAAAGGAAAAGAAAACTTCCTATAAAGTAGACGGAAAAGAGCAACAGGCTGCCAGTGATGCAGAAGTTCCAGCAGATGAGAATGTGGGATTAAGCCAGGAGGAAGAACAACTCAGGGCATACTCAAAATATAATTTTGTACCTGGAGATGTGGTGATATTTGAAGATAACCTGATGGGCGAGGAGAATGGTGAGTTCCCATCCAAATGGGATTTAAAAGAGGGCAATGTTGAAATTGCTAAATATGGAAATGATTACGTGATCAATTTTCCTACTACAAGTTGGGCGACAATTGTCCCTTTGATGTCTGAAACCGGCGATTATCTCCCTGAGAAATTCACCATCGAGTTTGATGCTTATTTCTCTGAGTTTTGCACTAAATACAGGATCTTATTTTATGACATGGTCAATCAGCAGAGAACTCAGGGTTTTCCGGATGTAAGCATAAGTCCTGAGCATGTTTATGTTGATGGTTACGGGAGTGCAAATATTGAAACACCACGTGATGCATACCCCTTTTGGCAGAGGATCGCTATATCTTTCAATATCCGCTCACTGAAAGTGTATTTTGGTGAACAAAGAACCACAAATATTCCAAACCTTAAAGCTGAACCAACGGGAATCACGATTAAGAGCGGGCAATGTCATGCCGGTACCCAGGCAATGATCAAGAATATCCGCATTGCAAAGGGTAGTACAAAGCTGTACGACAGAGTGGGCACTGACGGTAAATTCGTTACGAACGGTATACGTTTTGATGTTGGAAAGGCTTCAATCCGTCCTGAGTCCATGGGTGTGATCAACCAGATTTATAAGATGATGGAGGAATACCCGGAACTGAAATTCAGTGTGGAAGGGCATACTGATAGTGATGGAAATGAAGAATCCAATCTGATACTGTCTGCTGAACGTGCCTCATCTGTGGTTGCAAAATTATCAGCTATGGGTATAGCAGCTGATAGATTTGAATCAAAGGGCTTTGGCGAAGGCAATCCAATAGATGCCAATAATACGCCTGAGGGAAAAGCAAATAATCGCAGGGTCGAGTTCATCAAAATCTGATTATTGATGCTGTTATGTATTTCACATTTATCAGAGTATTACATTTGCACCAATTAACAAATTTGAATTATTCATATTAATCAATCTTAAAATGATCAGAAAAATCTTAAAAATTACCTTAATTGCTGTATTTGCAATTACAGTTTCAATTAACGGGTATACCCAGGAAACATTAAAGAAAATTGCTGAGCGTGGAGAACTGCGTGTAGGCATGTCTGCCAATCAACCACCGTTCACAATGAAGGCTAAAGATGGCGGTGTCATTGGCTATGAAGCCGACCTGGCACAAATTCTGGCTGCGTCGATGAATGTCAAGCTTAGCATTGTAGAAATTCCATTTCCTGATTTATTAAATGCACTGGAAACAGGCAAAGTTGATATAATAATGTCAGGTATGACCATGACCATGGAACGAAATATGAAGGTTGCATTTGCAGGGCCATATATTTTATCAGGAAAATCTATCCTGACAAAATCTTCAGCCTTTTCCGATACTGATGAATCCAGCGACCTTAATGAAGGAACAATAAAACTGGTTGCCTTAAAAGGATCAACAAGCGAACAGTTTGTCAGAGAGGATATGCCCGAGGCAGAATTGCTGCTTGCCAACTCCTATGACGAAGCCATTAAAATGCTGGAAGAAGGCAAGGCAAGCATCATGGTAGCCGACTACCCAATTTGTGCCTATACAGCCCTGGTTCACCCTGAAAAAGGACTGACTACCATCGACAGGCCACTTACCATTGAACCAATTGGCCTGGCAATGCCACCAAATGATGCCCATTTTCACAACATGATCCAGAATTACATGAATGGCCTGAGCCTGATTGGTTTCCTGGACATTCTGGAGATGAAATGGTTTGAGGCAGGTGATTGGGTTGAGCAGGTGAAATAAATCGTCCAATCGCCCAATCATTAATGTGCCAAACGCTGGCATTCCCGTACCATTTTCCAGCGTAAATAAATCTTCCTCATTTTTACCTCTTTGTTGTCATACCTTTATTACAAAAAGGAGGTGATCATGAAATTAATTCTACCTTTATTAATAGCAATATTATTCAGCTTAGAACTTTATTCCCAAACATCCATTTCGGGAGGATCTGTTAATGGGACCTGGACTCAGGCCGGCTCTCCCTACCTTATTGAAGGCGAAATAAGCATTGAAAATGGTGATTCATTAAGGATAGAGCCAGGAGTCAGCGTGGAGTTTCAGGGAAGTTATAAGTTTATTGTTCAGGGCCAGATCATTGCAAAAGGAACCGAAGCAGATTCTATTGTCTTCACTGCAAAACATCCCTCAATTGGCTGGCAAAGCATACGTTTTATAGAAACACCACTGACCAATGATACCTCCCGGTTTGAATATTGTGTATTTGAACATGGGAGGGTATATGACGAGTGGCCCGATAACTGTGGAGGTGCCATAGGGGCAGCGTTCTTTGGTAAAATTATTATTGATCATTGTTTGTTTGACCGCAACATTGCAATTATTGAAAATCCTGCAACCGGATTACCTTCTGGTGGTGCAATCGCACTTATGGAAAGCAGCCCGGTGATCAGGAATAGTAAGTTCATATGCAATGAATCCCATTATGGGGGTGCAATATGCTGCTATATAGAATCCAATCCGGTAATTGAAAACAACTTATTTAGCTGGAATTACGCTCACACCTGGGGAGGGGCAATTCTTTGTGTCGTTAGATCGGATCCCAAGATAAGTAATAATACCTTCACTTTAAACCAGTCATTTATGTACGGTGGGGCTATTTTATGCGGAGATTCTTGCAGCCCACAAATCGAATATAACCTGTTTTATTCTAATGGTGCTAAGAAAGATGGCGGTGCTATTGAAATGTTTGGTGATTGTAATCCAAAAATTATCAATAACACCATTGCCAATAACAGTGCGGATAGTGTAGGCGGTGGCATTGATATTAGCTGGGATTGTTCACCCGAAATCCGTAATACAATCCTCTGGGGAAATACAGCAATTAACGGCAATCAGGTATATATCTGGGAGGAAACTTGCAAACCAAATTTTTATTATTCTGATATACAAGGTGGGCAGAGTTCAATCGGAGGTGTTTCGATTACTGGAGAATACATGGAATGTATCGATTTAGATCCGTTATTCATAGATCCCTTAAATAAAAATTACCATTTAACGGAATTATCTCCATGTATTGATGCCGGAGACCCGGAGATGTTTGATCCCGATGGAACCAGGTCTGATATTGGGGTATTTTATTATAACCAGGCATTACATACACCCACAGCATTCAATGCAACGAACATAAACGGTTCCGGGTTCACAGGGCACTGGAGTTCATGTTTCGGTGCTCTGATGTATAAATTGGATGTTGCATATGATGGGGCCTTCACAAACTTTGTAGGTGAATATAATGACTATCCGGTCAATGATACCTTAATTGTTATTGATGGCGTGGAAGCCGGGGTTTGCTATTACCGCGTCAGATCTCAAAACGGACATTTCACAAGCCCGAATTCGAATACTGTTGATGTTCAGTTGCTTGATGTTGATGAGTTGCGGGTTACGGGTTGCGGGTTGCGGGTTTTCCCAAACCCATGCTCAGGCGCTGCGCGCCTTCGATATCTGATATCTGATTCAGGATATCTGATATCTGATTTGTATTCGATTTCGGGAATGAAGATTCGTGAGTTGGTCAATGAGATGATGCCGGCTGGGGAGCATGAAATCGAGATGGATGTGAGTGATTTGCCGGATGGGGTGTATTTCGTGAGGGTGCAGGCGGGACAGGAAGTTGCAGTAAAGAAACTTTTAGTGGTGCATTAAAATGTATGCAGTAGGCAGTCAATCCTAAATCACTGCTTAACGCCTACTGCTTACCAACAACCAATAACAAACAACCAATAACCAATCATCATGAAAAAACTTATAATTATATTATTTTCCGTTCACTGTTCACTGTTCACTGTTCACTCATACGGACAGTGGGAGTGGCAAAATCCCTTACCACAGGGGAATAATCTTACTGACGTACATTTTATCGATAATGACCATGGCTGGGCTGTTGGCAAATGGGGTACATTATTAACCACTAACGATGGAGCAGCTTCGTGGGAGACAGTAAATACGGGAATGACAAATCATATAACGGATATCTGGCTTGAGGATACATTAAATGCCTGGGCAATCGCTACTACAATCTCCAACTATAATCCATATGCATATGGCCGGGGGTTCATACTACATACATCAGATGGCGGTCAATCCTGGAATGAACAATTTTCAGATACTAATCTCTCGGTAAAGGATTTCTTTTTTCTTGATTCTGAAAATGCTTGGGCGATTGGGTACCATGATATTCTGCATACTAATGATGGGGGTGAGCACTGGGAACTTCTTTATTCTGATACAACTTCGAATTGGGGATATAAGACAATATTTTTCGTCGACTTCAATTATGGCTGGGTGATTAGATTCAGGGATATATTATGTACTACCGATGGCGGAAACTCCTGGGATACACTTTATTCTTTTCCACATACTATAAATGATGTTTTCTTTATTGACCAGAATCATGGATGGGTTACGGGAAATAATTATCCATATTATGGAATTATATGGCATACGAACGATGGAGGGATTAGTTGGGTAGTTCAAAATGATAGTACGACTGGTGAATTTTATGACATCCAGTTTATAGATCATAATCTGGGGTGGGCTATGAGCGGTAATAATATTCTTAGAACAAACGATGGTGGTGTTACATGGCAAGATTCAATTATGCCATGGAAAAGCTTAAGCAGCATTCACTTTGTAAGTCCTGATACAGGATATACCGTTGGCGATAAAGGAGTAATCATGCATTCATATGATGGGGGTTCTCAATGGGAAGAAGAGTTTGATGGTATTACAGATTATTTTTCCTGCATCGATTTTATAGACCTTGAGAATGGATGGGCCGTAGGAGGGAATCACATTCTACATACTTCAGATGGAGGTTTAACCTGGGAGTTGCAGAACAGCGGAACAGGTCAATCACTGAAAAGC
>JAUXCL010000119.1 GCA_030618905.1 Bacteroidales bacterium
AGTATTGTAAATACTGCCTCTCTTGAATTGAAGAGTCATTGGAATAACTATGCTAACAGTTTATTGATTGGTTTCACATCTGTCAGGGATGACAGGGATCCTTTGGGTCAGGATTTTCCGACCATCAGGATTGATGACGGTGGTGCAGATATCTATATTGGCTCTGAAGCATATTCAACGGCTAACCAGTTATATCAAGACATATTAACCATTACGGATAACTTTACATTCTTTAAGGGTGCACATACTATTACTGTTGGTGTTAATTTCGAGTACTATGATGTGTATAACCTGTTCATCAGAAAGAATTATGGCGAATACCGCTATGATGCTGTATCTGATTTCACGAACGGTCTTCCTGCCGTTGCTTATGATAGAAGCTACTCCATGGTAGATGATGTGGTTGGTGACGGATCCAAAGCAGCTGCTGAATTTAAAGTTTACCAGATTGGATTATATGCACAGGATGAATGGCAGGCTAAAGAAAACTTTAAGCTGACCTTTGGCCTGCGTCTTGATGTTCCAATCTTTGCCACAGATCAAATGGCTAACACACAATTCAATGAGGAAACAATCCCATTAATTACTGCAGAAAATGACCCGGTTTCAGGAAAGAATTATGACCTCAAAGGAGCTGAGTCAGGTAAGATGCCTAAATCACAGTTTATGTGGTCTCCAAGAATTGGATTCAACTGGGATATCAATAATGATCAGCAATGGCAGCTTCGTGGTGGTGCCGGCTTATTTATGAGCCGCTTGCCATTGGTATGGCCAGGTGGTGCATATACAAATAACGGCATTACGATTGGTGGTGTAAAATATTCTGGAGAAGATCCGCAAATAATCTTCAGACCGGATATTAACAACCAATATACCTATGGTGATTTTTATGAAGGCTCTGAAATTCCTTCAGGCCAGGTTGACCTTTTTGCTGAAGATTACAAATTCCCTCAAATTTTCAGGGCAAGTTTAGCAGTTGATAAAAAATTGCCATGGAATATGGTTGGAACATTGGAAGGTACCTTTACGAAAACTATTAACAACATCATTTATTACAACTATAATGCAAAACCAGCAACAGGCAGGATGACCGGTGGACCTGATGATCGCTGGATTATTACAGATGACGTTGTTGATGAAACATATACAAGGATAATGCTGGGTACCAATACAAATACAGGTTATGGTTATTCATTTACCGCCCAGTTGCAAAAATCATTCAGTAATAACCTACAAGGATCTTTGGCCTATACTTTTGGCAAAACTAAATCTTTAAATGATGGACTTTCGTCACAAAACTCATCACAATGGAGGTATGTGGCCAATATCAACGGACGTAATAATCTTCAGGAATCATATTCAATATTTGATATTGGAAGTAAAGTATTGGCCTTTATCGGATACAAAAAAGAGTATGCCAGGAACTTTGCTACCGGAGTTAGTTTGATTTATACAGGAATCTCTGGTGACAGATATTCTTACACTTATGATAACTCCGGGGTTATCAATGGAGAATCAAAATATGATGACTATGCTTTGATCTGGATCCCTAAAGATCGCAGCGAGATCAATCTTGTAGATATCATGGATGAGGGTGAAGTGGTTGTTTCAGCTGATGCACAATGGGCCAATCTTGAAGCTTTCATTGAGAATGATCCTTACCTGAAGGAAAACAAGGGAGGATATGCCGAAAGGTATGCTGCCCGCCTGCCATTTGAAAGTTTCCTGGACTTTAAAATTCTCCAGGATTTCTATATCAATGCCGGTAATAACAGGCATACATTGCAGATCTCACTGGATATCTTTAACCTTTCCAACCTGTTGAATAAAGAATGGGGTGCATACAGGTATGTGAGCTATGACCACTATGAACTCATTCGTATTGACGGTATGGAAGAAGATGGAACCACACCGAGGTTCACCTACAAAGGTGGAACTGAATACGATCAGGTCTCTAATATTACAGATGTTTCCTCAAGGTGGCGTATGCAAATTGGAGTCAGGTATATTTTTGGTGCTCCCAAAGAGTAATGCATTCATTTAGTTCGCAAAAAAGCCGTGATTATTCAGGATCACGGCTTTTTTAAAATTTCATTACATAACAGGCAAATAATGAGGCAAATGAAAGTATGGAAATATCTTATTGGTATTGCTGGTTTGTTGCTGATCCTGCTATTGGTTGTTTATTTATGTTCCAAGCCAAAATCGAATTATGTGATCATGCTCTCCCTGGATGGGTTCCGCTGGGATTATGCAGATAATATCCCAACCCCTAACCTGGATTATATTGCCATGAATGGGGTAAAAGCCCAATCCTTAAAAGCATCATATCCCACAAAGACATTTCCTAATCATTACACCATGGCCACCGGCCTCTATCCGGATCATCATGGGATCGTTCAGAATAGTTTTTACGACCCGAATATGGATGCATATTATTCTATCATGGATAGAAATTCGGTGGAAAATGCAAGTTTCTACGGTGGAGAGCCCATCTGGGTCACTGCCGAGAAGCAAGGAATGCTATCTGCTTCTTATTTCTGGGTTGGATCTGAAGCCCCTGTACAAGGCATTCAGCCGACATACTGGAAGCGCTATGACCATGATTTCCCCTTCGGGCAACGTATAGATACCGTTATCTACTGGCTGGAACTGCCGGAGGAAAAGCGCCCCCGACTAATCACTTTTTATATGCATGAACCGGATGGGGTTGGCCATCACCATGAAGCACACAGCAATCTTTTTATTAATACGATCATTCAACTTGACAGCCTGGTTGGCGTACTGATCAAAAGAGTAAATGCCCTTCCGATTGCCGAAGAGGTGAATATTATTGTCACATCTGATCATGGTATGTCACCCATCAGTAATGAGAGGAAAGTAATCCTGGAAGATTATATTGACGAGACATGGTTTGATGTAATTGAAGGCTATAATCCCAATTTCCTGCTTAAGGTCAAGGAGGCATTCAGAGATACGGCATTCAAAGCACTTAAGGCCATTGAGCATATTCAGGTGTGGGAACATGGGAAAGTCCCTGAGCGCTTACATTATGGTTTCAACCCGAGAACATTAGATTATATTGTGGTAGCTGACAGCAGTTGGAGCATCGTAATGTGCAAGGACAAATCAGTTTGTATTGGAGCTCACGGGTATGATAATGATAACAAAGACATGCATACTATCTTTTATGCCATCGGACCTGCTTTTAAAAGCAAGCATGTTCATCCTACATTTAACAACACAGACATTTATCCATTAATAACAACAATATTAGAACTTGAACCTGCAAAGGTCGATGGTAAAACTGAAAATATCCTTGGAATGCTTAAAGAAAATTAATTATTGGAAGCCTTTCTTTTTGACGTAATTCCATCCTTTTCTGCCCAGCAAATAGAAATCGATATTCCCTTTCAATGCCCACAGGAAAACCAGTGGATGATAGATTAATGGTTCTATCCAGGCCGTTAACAATAATCTTACCAGGTCCTTTTTCCGGTTGAAACGATGGAAAGTCAGTTCCTCGTATAACAGGGCGTTGGTTGAGAATGTCACGGAGAATAGATAAACAAATCCCAACATGATAAAGAAGAATGGCCAGTTGGGATGACCCAGGATGGCAATGGTAATAAAATACAGTAATCCAAAAAGCTCAACAATGGGTGCCATTCGTTCAAACACAAACCAATAAGGCATGGAAACCATACCGACCATCTTGTATTTGGGGCGCAACATCATTGACCTGTGCCTTTGTAAATTATCGATGGTTCCTTTCGCCCAGCGGTTTCTTTGATTACCCAGGTCTTTCAATGTTTCCGGCACCTCAGTATAACACAGGGGATCAGGAATGTATACGACCTTGTATTTAAGCTTCTGATCCATCATGTATTTACGCATTCTGATCACCAGTTCCATATCCTCACCTATGGAGCCACTGTAGTATCCACCACACTTAATCATGATATCCTTATCGAACATACCCAGGGCACCAGAGATGATCAGCAATCCATCCAGTTTACTCCAGGCCACCCTTCCCATCAGGAATGCACGTGTATATTCAATGACCTGGAACCTTGCCAGAAGGCTCTTTGGGAAATTCATTTTCACAATTTGTCCACTTTCCACTTCACTGGAGTTGACAACACGCAACACACCACCGACCCCAATTACCCGCTTATCCTTCTCTTCCAAAAATGGTTTGGCCAACTTCAATAAAGTTTCGGGAGCAAGTATGGAATCTGCATCAATGGCAACGATGTAATCCTTCTGAGCAATATTGATGCCTCCATTCATTGCATCAGCTTTACATGCACCATTGACTTTATCTACAACCGTCAGATTTGTATAGGACTTATTCTGTGATTTAAAAATGCGTTTGACTTCTTCACATTCTACTTTATAGGTATATGCAAAATCAACCTCCTCCAGGTCGTAGGCTTCTATCATCAGCTCAAGCGTATTATCGGTACTGCCATCATTGACAATGATCACTTCAAAATCATGATAGAACAATGACAACATCGCCCGGACATTTTCCACAATAGATTTGGATTCATTGTAAGCCGGGGCAATAATAGATATTGATGGTGCGAAAGGAGATGACACAATCGTATTGTAGTCGATAAACTTCCGCTTCCGCATATATTTTCTCAGCTCAATCACAGAAACCACCGCCAGGATCACGTAACTTGTGAATATACTTATGGCATAAACCAGAATGGCTTTCTCAATGATATACGCTATGGTTTCCCAGGTGGTCATCAGTTATATCCTATTATCATAAATATGTTTAACAATGTTCTTAAAGTTCTCGTCGCGTTCTTTTTCAATTTTGATCAACCTGATCTTTCCTAATTCCCCGATTTGATAGAGTGCTTTAACCGCTTCGAACTGCCGGTCAAAATTACCTTCATCCGTTACCCTGGCGAGGAAGCCAATTTGATTCTCATCAGGAATCATTTGCAGGGCTTTGAGTATGGCAATTTTATTAATGTCCAGTTCTTCCGGATACTGTTCTATTAACCTGGTATCATGGTCAGTCAACTCCAGGCTTCCGATGGCCAGAATCGTTGCTTCCCTGACCCTGGGATTGGAATGATTAAGCAATTTGAGCAACTGATGTTCCACATATCCCTGATTGAGCAACACAGTCATTTTAACGGCAAAAATGACCACACTATCATTCTGAGAACCGAACCACTTGCTAAAATCAGGAACAGTAATGCCGTAACGGTTTACAATATTGTATATCTGAAGCTGTTCCCACCGGGTCAGGTGTCCCTCAAAACCGTCAAGAAAGGAGAAAGTGTCTTTATCATTCAAACGCACAATAGCCAATTGGGCTTCCGACCTGAGGATGTCATGCCTTGAGTCAGGATACTTGTTGATCATTGGAAGTGCACTCTTAACGTCCATTTCCGACACTTCTCTTAATCCTTCGATCTTCTTTGGCCATCTTGGTTCAGTCAATTTCTTAATGGATACCTTATCCAAATCCAAGGCAATATATATCTCACGAAGACTCTGATAAGTTTCTCCCGAAACATCCTTTTGCATCTTCATGATCTCATTGATCAGGACGGCCCGTTTCTTCGGGCTTCTTTGACATGTTAATTTGGCAAAGGCGCCTAGGTCACGATTAAAAACCGTATCAATCAGGTTGGCCTGATAAAACTCCCTCAGCTTTCTATATTTCCGCTCTTTTATTGCCCGCCAAATATTGTTAACGAGAATGAACAAGATGACAAAAATTACACTCAGGAAGAAATAGGATACAAGGCAGGCAAGTACAAAAGTCAGGGTACTGAGATAAGTGGCCTGAATTATGCGATTCAGCCATTTTGCCAGGGATTCAGGCAAATGCTTATCAAAATAGCTCATTAATTTATGACGCAGGTCTGTGCCATTACCCTGATCGACAGAAATCACACTAAACTCCTCAATAACTAAGGAGACTTGTCCAAAGCCTGGCAAGTTAAGTTGCGTTTGTTCTGCAGCAAACATCTGCTTATTGAACTGCAGGCAGGCTAGCGTGCAAAATATGATCAAATAATATTTTATTTCCTGTCTTATCATTCAATATGAGCCATTAGAAATAATAGACAACCCTTATTTTTGTGAGTAAATTATTACGCCACCTGGTATCACGGTATTCCTGCCTTTCATAACCCACTTCCACCCGTCCAACCAGCCTGGGTATGATCAGGTATTGAACACCGGTCCTGATATTATAACTGTGTAAAATATGCTTTCCTGCATCATTTGGATAATTGATCGGGTCATCAGGGATAATACCTGTCGACAGGTCCAACAATACAAAATTGTCAGCGGAATTAAAATATCGTCTTATCCGCAACAAATAAGTATTATCTGTGCCATACGATTTGGGAATGATATATGGCCTGAAAGAAAACCACCAATCCTTGTAATATTTGCCAATTGATCCTGTATAGATAAATAATCCGTCGTAAGTACCATCAGGTTCAACAAAGTTTATATACCTTACTCCAAGTGATGCTTCAAGCGTCCATGGCAAGGATTGGTATACTTCAACGGAAGTACGCCAGCGTTGAAAGACCCTGGTTGATGGTGAATAGAAAACACTCACCCAGCCATAGGTTTTCTTGCTGAATTGCGGATAAGCCTGGACCTCAAATGCGACTCCGGTTTCTTTGGAAAAGATGCTCTCATTTTCCCTGACCAGGTCGCCGAAATACACCTTCCCTATAATAGATCCATAGCGTGTTTGCCGTAAATAGGACAAATGAAGGAGATGCCATCTCCTTACCCAGGGAATTTTAAAATATTCAAAGTCATAGTCCAGGGCCACATAGTTCAATATATTGACTTGCTTGATCTCATCCAGTAATGCAGCCGCTTCTGCACTGGAGGCATTACGATCAAGTATTTGCAGTATAGTACGTTGTGATTCATCGTAATCACCCATCCTCATCTGGATCTTCGCTTTCTTCAGGAGGAAATATTCATCATTTGGGTGATAAGTTAACCCGTATTTGCTAAAATATAATGCAGTGTCGAGGTTGCCCCGGTTCATTTCCAGATCAATCATCCCATCGACAGCATCCCAGTAACCGGGTTTTTCTATGATAATGGATGTATATTCTGTAGCTGCCGAATCCAGCTCCTGGGCATGGGCCATGGTCCTGCCCAGCAAGACCCTGGCATCATAGTAGTTTTCATCAACGAGCAATATTTCATTACTCAGTACCCTGACGGAATCATACTTTTGCTGCCTGTAGTAATCTCTGGCTTTAAAAAACAAAGAGTCCAGGTTAACTTTCTCCTGACCCATCAGGATACTTGAGCTGAGTATCAGTTGGAC
>JAUXCL010000229.1 GCA_030618905.1 Bacteroidales bacterium
AGGAATACCACTTCACTTCATTATTGGGTTTCAAAAACAGATCCTTATGCGTATGTGTGAGCTTTATCCTAAGGACTTTTTCTCCTTGTAATTGATTTCCAATATGCCTTATATAAGGTTGGATCCATAATCCGGTCTGTGCATTATCCCTCGAAAATTTGTGCTTGACCTCTATGCCGCTTTCCAGGTGATAATGGATAAAAAATTCCCCTTCCTTATATAAAAAACTTTTGACCAGGCCCGGAAATGTCCTGCTGACATCCAGCTTTATCTTCAAAACCTGGTTTGCCGACCCTGGTACCATCACCCATTGGCCATATTCGATTTCCTGCTCTTTGAGAAAATTAGCCGGCCCAAGTTTGGTACTGTCAGTCCGTTGCCAGAGTGCCCGCTTTTTATCTTCCAGTATTTTCGTGTAGCGCCCCAGGAAGGCATTGATAAAAGCGCCGTCACTATTGAGCAAATAACGTAAATCAATGCCCGGCAATCCATCATCCCCGGTGAAAGTCCATATCATGTATTCAGGGGCTTCATCAGACAGCATATGCGCTGCGTTGAGATCGTCAATAGATGGTGGGATATATAAACAGCCGCTTTGGAATGTCGGACGGGGTTTATAATTCAGGTTATTGGCATAAAAGTATGTCAGCTCCCATGGATAGAAATCAATGGAGGCTTTACCAATCTCCTCCGTAAATGCCTCAGGAAGTTCGACCCCCTTTAAAGCTTCCCTGGAATATTTTAAACTATTGGCCTTAAATGTTGAATAATCACAAAAGGTGTTTTTAAAATTTACCACCCCGCTAAGCTGTATCTTATCATCCATTGTGTAAGTCCCGGTATAGTTAAGGTTTAAATAATACAGGGAGATCTGTATCATGACCAGAAGGATGCTGATTATTTTTAGCTTTTGTGGATAGATCAATACAAGCAGGAGAAACAGGATCAAAAAATCTAAAAAATATTTGGCATGGACATTCTCCTGCCTGGCAAAGGAGTATTTGAAAACGGCAAAGATGGATAAAGCAATGATAAACAGGATAAAATGAAAGTCTTTATCACGGTCAATAAGCGGCATGATCAGGAAAATCAGGAACATTACAAAGATATACAGCCAGTTATTATCCGGGTAGATGGACAGTGCAGAGGAATTTCCGGCGATAAGTGCATAAATTTGGGTATAATAAGTAAACATTTTCAGGGGATTCCCCAGCAACAACCAGAAAATCAGCACAAATGCCAGTAAGGATATGATGATGATCACTGATGTTTTCCTGAAATTCCTGTTGATGATCAAATCGTAGATGATAAAACTGGCACAAACAAGCACTCCAATAAAGCCAATATTGATTTTGATAAACAAGCCCAGTATGGTGAACAAAATACTTATGGCAAGGAATCCCGGCTTTTCAGTTATCCGGTAAAGCATGAGACCAAAGATGATTATTCCAAAAATATTTTGGTCAAATTGTAAGATATTGGTAAAGACAAGGGTAATCAGAAAGGTGTAAATAATTGATCTTTTCCGGAGATGGCCAATGTATAACATCAGGGCGATAAAGGTGATGCGTACAAGAATGAGCCAGGCAAGGCCTATTTGCATATTGGATCCAATGTGCAGGGGATATTTAAGAAAGCCCAGCGGACCAAAGGTGAAAATAAGATCGGAAAATGCCTGAAAGTCATTGGCGACTAAATAGTTAATGGCCAATACATAGGATGAATCCAGCCCCATGGTAATGATGGCATACTTATAGGGGAAAGTAAACACAAACACAAAACAGGCCAAAAGACTGTTGATGAAAATAGGTGTATTTATGAATTTGGAAATTAAAGATTTGTACTTCCGAATTTGTGCGCCATTGATCATTGTCATCGAATTGAATCCTTTCTCAAATATAAAAGAATTTCATCGATAATTACTGATGATTGAAGATTTCCTTGAGCACCACATGGGATTGTATGCCCTGTAAGCCTTCATGATGAAGATGATAGTATGCTATTAGTTTTTCCAGGAGTGTATTCCGCTCATCCCGGTTTATTTTTAGCGAAGTTACATGCAGGGAATGATGGATGATGCTGGAAAAATATTCACTTAATGGAGGACCGATATAATAAGCATGCTTCGGTATATCCCTTGTAAACATCCCCTCCTGCATGTCAAAAACCTGGCCTTGCGGATGGTATTTCCCCTGGGGAAAAAATCCCAGGTACCGCGATAAATGGACCATAAAATATAAATGAAAATCAGCAAAATCCTCCTTTTGTATGTCGAGTTGCCGGATCATCGAGTCCAGATAATGGAACAATTCCCGGTTGGTCTCTTCTTCTTTAATGGCTTTTGTGAGGACATCACTGAGAAACAATACAATGGAACTCTTCCTGACATCACAAGGGATAGATGTAAAAATATGTGCACTCCGCGCCTCTTTAATGTTTTGCAGGCTACTTTTTTGTTTGTAATAAACTTCCAGTTCAAGCAAGGAGAGTGGTTGGAAAAGGGAAGCTTTCAATCTGGCTTTTGGCTTTCTTGCCCCACGTACGATATAGCTTTGCAGCCCAAACTTTTCAGTATAAATTTTGGTAATGATACTTGTTTCAGAGTACTTAATGGCATGAAATACGATCCCCCTGGTTTTGTGTATCATTTCACAGAGTAGATTGAACTATAGTGTGTTTTTGGCTATTCAATGATCATGATCTTAGTGACCATGGTATTGGATCCATCTTCATTGGTGGCAAAGACCATATAAACCCCTGATCTGGCTTTTTTGCCGTCGAAGTTTTTACCATCCCAGGTAGCCTGTCCTCCTGTAGCAACTGTTTCATAGATGAGATTACCACTGACATCGGTAATTTTGACATTGGCGTTGCTAACCAGGCCCCGGATACCAATGGTCCCGATAAAATTGGCCGGAACAGGATTTGGAAAAGCATAAATATCATTCATTTCTGTCTTGCCCTCAGTTGCCGTACCCTTAAACGCAATCAGCCCTTTGGCAGTACCAATATATACTTCTCCTGTTTCCGGATTAATGGCAAGAGAGATTACCTGGTTTGAAAAAAGAGGACTGTTTTCTTCCGTAAAATGGTGGATCTGTTCCGTTCCATCTTCTGAAAGCAAAAATACACCGGCACGGTCTGTGCCCATCCACTTGCGGTTGGCACCGTCAATAGCAATAGCAGTTACCGTTTCTGTTTCCAGCAAATATTGTACGTAACCATCAAAATTGACAAGGATACGTTCAGCATCTGATGGTGAATTGCTGTAAAGATTTGAAGGGTTATAAAAGACGGCGACACCCTCATCGGTCCCAATCCATATTTCACCTGTTTTATCTTCGGCTATACTGAAAACATTGGATCCCGGGATATTACCTGAACCATTATCATTATTCAGGATAACGACCTGGTTCCCGGGTGAATTGTTTTCATTAAAGACCAGGATGTTATTGTTCTGATCCGGAACCTTTTTCCTGAGAACGATCCATTTCTGTCCGATAGA
>JAUXCL010000212.1 GCA_030618905.1 Bacteroidales bacterium
AACATTGGAAGGATAGCTGGCAATTTCAGCTCCATTTAATCCAATTGCGCTGGTGGACTCAAAGCTGGTTCCCATAGTTGATTCCTTGGATGAGCAAAATTTGAGATCATCAGTACCATCTCCATCTAAATCCAGGGTTTCACATTCATAACCGCTGGGATAAGATGCGGAAACGGAAAAATCAGGAATATTGATGTAAATGATTCCCGGAGAGATGGTGTCTCCGGCAAGGATGCCCTGTCCGTAAATGTTGCATTGAGCAAATAGAACGACGAATGAAATAATGAAAATGTTTTTTACTCTCATAACAGCCAAATATAGAGAATATCTAGTAATACAATATCTCAGGTGAAACTTTTAATTTGTCGAATTGCGAGCTTTTCCAAAGCACAATCAAATCATCGCCACCGTTCTTTTCAAAAAAAGTTACACGGATCGGATGATAACCTTTTTGCAGTGCAACCGTACCTTCCATTTCAGTCATGCCATGCAAGCCATCATTATCAACGACTAAAAGATCATCTATGTATAGACAACTGCCATCATCGGAGATGGTGTAAAAGGTATACACTCCATCAGCAGGGATATCAATATACCCGGTATATTGAAACCCAAAATACTCAGATTGCTTCCTGGGGGAGAAGTGAAAATCATCAATAGTCCCCTTTTCCCGGGGCTTCATTTGATTAAAGTCCGGCAGAGAATCCCATTCACCTTCAAAGTATTCATACCTGAGCCCGGGCTTAACTTTTATGTCTCCTGCAGATTCTTTAGCTTGCACTTTCTGATAAGAAGCCATAGCCGTACCGCTAACGGCTTTCCCATCACGGAAGCAGCGAGCCTTGATCGTTTTACTTTTGTAAATGGAAACAGGTCCGCTTATATATTTTCCATTGGCTTTCGGTACAGATCCATCAACAGTATACCTGATCTCCACATTTTCCCTGTCAGAAGAAATTTCTACCTGTAACTTATCAATGAAAATTTCATGTTCAGCGTGGATATCCGGTGGATTGTTGATATCAGGTATGCCTTCGATTTCCAGTACTACAACAGAGTTTACTTTATCCGGAGCGTTTTTTGCGAGATCAATGATGATGGCATCCTCATGTCTTTGAACAGAAAGCTGACCCTGAGCCCGGTCAGCCAATAACCATGCTTTCACAGGCTTGTTATAGATCCCGGCTACAATTAATTTTTGATCTGAGGGCCAGTCAAAAACATGCAGGTAAAGTTTGGTAAACCCATTTTCTGTTTTTTGTGTACACCTGCCCCATTCCATTTTTTTGAATGGGCTGGCCTGGGTACCATAAATCGCTTCTCCGTTCACTTTCATCCATTCGCCTATAGCCTTCAATCTTTCCACACTGGGGCCAGGGATTAGCCCTTCACTTGTGGGGCCGACATTGAGCAGGAAATTGCCTCCTTTTGAGGCGATATCAGCCAGCATTCTAATCAATTCACCTGCACTTTTCCAATTGTCATCATTTTTATTATATCCCCAGTGATTATTCATGGTGATGCAGCTTTCCCAGTCTACTCCAGGAAGTCCGGTGGCTGGTATCTGCTGTTCAGGTGTGCCAAAATCCCCTGCGAACTCCCTGCTTTTGCTCAGCCCTTCCATACTGCCACCACGGCCCACACCAACCCTGTTATTGATGATGATGCTGGGTTGAAGGCCCCTGACATACTGATATATTTCTTTCCCGTATTCATTGGACCAGGTCTCCTCCCATTCCCCGTCAAACCATAAGACCCCGATATCTCCATAATTGTCAACCAATTCCTGGAGTTGTTTTTTCATATGATCCACATAAGCGTCAAAATCTGCGTTTTTGGCACTTCTGTTCTTTTCCCAGTTTCTCCTTGGCAAATAATCAGGATGATGCCAATCCATGATAGAATGATACCAGCATATCCTGATCCCTTCCCGGTGGCATGCATCGGCAAGTTCCTTCATGATATCACGATCAAATGGAGTAGATTTGACATCAAAATCTGTATATTCTGAATCAAATAAACAAAACCCATCATGGTGCTTGCTGGTGATCACAATGTATTTCATCCCGGCATTCTTGGCCATTTGAACCCATTGTTCAGCATCAAAGTCGACAGGATTAAACTGATCGACAAAGCCATCATAAACATCAAGTGGAATCCGGGCTGTAGTCCTTATCCATTCGGCATGATTGGTTTCGCCTTTCCACTCACCTGCCGGGATTGCATATAAGCCCCAGTGGATAAACATGCCAAAACGCGCATCCCGCCACCAGGCCATCCTGTCGTCATCATCGAGTACATGTGACTCATGCTCAGGCAGCCATACCCTCATGGTGCCCGGTCCCCTGTTGGCCCATGCGTAATATGGTATGCTTGTGAAATTTACGGTCTGTGATAGATTATCACCTTCCCATAAAGTGTATTCATTATTGGTAGATCCTTTAATCACCTCAACACCATCCAACAGTCCTGATTGGAAGGACGATTCGAAGCTGGTTTCGGAATTCAGGGCAATATCCAGCACCCCTGCATCATGTTGGTCGGGCCATTCAGCACAATAAACCAATGGTCCCCTTTGTAATGCTACCTTTCCAAGATCAGCCCCGACTTTTTCATTTGCAAGAACCTTTCGTACCGGCATAGGTATCTCAACCCTGACCTGGTCACCCGGATTCCATGTCCTGTTCAGGATAGCATATCCTTTATGGATGGCATATCTGCTTTCTTCTCCATTAATGAATATTGTTGCATCAGCATCCAATGGATCCTTAAAATGGTATAAGTCACCGGGAACCGGATCATTTTCAGACCATCCGGGAATCCGGATGCTCAGCTTAACCTCCATAGGCTGCTCCATGTCTAAAGTCAATTTAATCTGTCCTTCCCATGGATAGTTGGATTTCTGTGATACGGATAATACCTGGCCGGCCAATGTTATGTCTGCCTGACTTTCGATAAAAAGGTTTACGTATAATTGATGGTCCTTTACAGCGTACATGTAACCGGGAACTGAAGGTATAAACCTGGCAATATTCGCCGGACAGCAGGCACATCCAAACCAGGCTTTGCGCTCATAACCGCCATGTGATTCAAGGGGGTTGGGGTAGAAAAAGCGATCTCCGCTTAAGGATACACCCGAAAGCAATCCGTTGTATAGTGTCCTTTCCAGAACATCATAATATTTAGCGTCACCATGCAGCAGGAATAACCTGTGATTCCAGAGCACAAAAGCGATGGCAGCACAGGTCTCACAATAGGCTGTCAAATTTGGCAATTCATAGGGATTACCAAACCCTTCATGGCCACCCTCCGCACCAATTCCTCCGGTAATATACATTTTTGAATGCACAACATCTTTCCATAAATTCCGGATTGCCACTTCATAGTTCTTGTCGTCCATCAGGGCAGCAATATCTGTCATTGCTGCATACATGTACATGGCCCGCACCGCATGACCAACAGCGGTATCCTGTTGGCTTACCTTTTTGTGTGCCTGGCAGTATTGCGGTCCATTTTCCCTGGCTTCTAAAAAGAACCTGGCAAGTTTCAGGTAGCGCTCATTACCCGTAACGCGATATAGCTTTACCAGCCCGATTTCAATTTCCTGGTGCCCCGGATAATTAATATAAATGTCTTTTCCAAAACTTTGATCGACCAGGTCGGCTGCCTTAATGGCTATATTCAGAAACTGTTCTTTGCCAGTAGCCTGATAATAAGCTACCGCCGCTTCAAACATATGCCCGAGGTTATATAACTCATGGCTGAACTCATGGACCAGTTCCCACCTTTCATTGCCAGCCCAGGGATGTGCACTGTCACCCAGGATACTGCGGTTGGTATACAAGTATCCATCTTCTTCCTGTGCTTCACTTATGTAATAGATTAATGTGTCGAGGTAAGCTTCAAGTTCCGGATCAGGGAATGTTTGCAGAGAATATGCTGCCCCTTCCATGATCTTGAACACATCAGAATCATCAAAAGGATATATTGAGCAGAAACCACCTTCTTCAAGGCCTGCTGCAACCTTAAAATTCT
>JAUXCL010000049.1 GCA_030618905.1 Bacteroidales bacterium
CATTTCAACGATTGATCATGTAATTAGATTTCTAATGGATTCCGGAATTGACCGGAAAGGAAGCATTATTGGCATTGGAGGAGGGGTGGTCTGCGATATCACCGGATTCGCAGCATCCATATACCTGCGGGGAGTGAGTTTCGGCTTTTTGCCATCAACACTGCTGGCAATGTGTGATGCAGCCATCGGAGGTAAGAATGGCGTGAATTTCCAATCAGCTAAAAATGTTATTGGGGTGATCAATCAGCCACAATTCATAGGATATCACTATCCATTCTTAGACACGCTGCCACAGGAAGAGTATACTAATGGAATGGCTGAAGTGATCAAGCATGCTTTTTTAGATGGGCTTAAGTTTATTGATTACCTGAAGGAAAACTATGTATTGATCAAATCCAGGGATATGCTTGTACTCGAAAAAATGATTACGTGGTCTCATCAGGTTAAAAGCAAGATTGTTGAAAAAGATGAGATGGAGCAAGGGGAGCGGAAAAAGTTAAACCTGGGCCATACCCTGGGTCATGCTATTGAAGTCAACAGTAATTTATCACATGGTCAAAGCGTCAGCATCGGAATGCACATGGCTGCTAAGATCGCTCACCAAAAGAAGCTTTGCGCTATTGAAACCTGCAGGATTATTGAGGAATTATGCAAGCTATTCGATTTACCTCTTGACTCCGGAATCTCTTCCAAACCCATTATGGACAGTATTGTTTATGATAAAAAAAGGAAATCCGGGGAGATTGATTTTGTTATCCCGATAGCTCCCGGAAAAGTAGAGATCCTGGCAATCCCTTTGGAGGAACTGGAAGATCTTATAAAATGAAAGTAATTGAGCCATACCGCTGTAGTGGCCACATCAATGCAATGTGTTCAAAAAGTTATCTGCAAAGGGCAATCGCAATTGCTGGCCTGGCAGATTCCGAAACCTTATTGACCCATATCCGTTGGTCGGATGACAGTGAAGCAGCGCGGAATGCAGCCAAAAAACTGGGAGCAACATTTAATGAAGAAGGAGATAAACTGCTCATCAAACCAGGAAAAATAAGGAATGCGGAAGATTTGACCATGGATGTCAATGAATCCGGATTATCATTGCGCATGTTTGCCTGTATTGCAGCATTGTTTGATTTTCCAATCGTCATTTCAGGTGCTGGATCGCTGCTCAACAGGCCCTTAGATTCTTTATTGGAAACCCTTCAGAAAACCGGAGTGGATGTCAAAAGCACTAATGGGAAGCTGCCATTGATGATCAAAGGCCCTTTGAATGGCGGTATTATCAATATTAATGGCTCCTTCAGTTCACAGGTCATCAGCGGCTTACTGATTGCCCTTCCTTTAATCAAAAACGATACTGTATTAGAGGTGACTGGCTTGACAAGCATTCCTTATGTAGTAATGACACTGGATATCATTCGTCATTTTGGGGTGGAGATCAGGCATGAGCAGTTCAAGCGCTTTTATATCAAAGGAAATCAAAAGTACCAGGGACGGACTTACCAGGTGGAAGGTGACTGGAGTGCTGCTGCAAATTTCCTCGTTGCTGCAGCTATTTCTGGTGAATTAACGGTAAGCGGTTTGAATCCTGTATCCAAACAGGCAGATGAAGCCATTCTCCTTGCTTTAGAAAGTTTTGGAGCTGAAATCAGATGGCAGAAGAAAAACATACTTGTTAAGCAAAAGGAGAAAAAGCCATTTCAATTTGATGCAACACATTGTCCTGACCTTTTCCCTCCATTGGTAGTATTGGCTGCAGCTTGTTCAGGGACTTCCCGGATTCGGGGGACTCAAAGGTTATTACACAAGGAAAGTAACCGGCTCTACACCCTGATTGATGTATTTCATAAGCTTGGAGTATCCCTGGCAGTTCAGGGTGACGACCTGTTGGTTCATGGAACAGGGAGTATCAAAGCTAATACGATCAGCAGCCACAATGATCACCGGATTGCCATGGCTGCCGCTGTTGCTGCCACTTTATCTGAAAAAGAGATCAAAATCAAGCAGGCAGAAGCCGTAAATAAGTCCTATCCTCTTTATTTTGAGGATTTAAAAACTTTAATGGAATAAAATCAGAAATATGAACAGCTTTGGTAGAATATTCAGCTTAAGTATATATGGAGAATCGCATGGCAAGGCAATAGGAGTTGTTGTTGACGGCTGTCCGCCAGGGATCCCTTTGAAGGAAGAAGATTTTGCGACTGACCTGGACAGGAGGAAAAGTGGGGCGAAAGGAACTACTCCGAGGACTGAAGAAGACAAACCATTCATCATGAGTGGCGTATTCAATGGCATGACTACAGGTGCTCCAATACATGTTATGTTTCAAAACACCAATATGCGGTCACAGGATTACGATCAATTGAAAGACACTCCCAGGCCAGGGCATGCGGATTATGTCGCCCAATTAAAATACAAAGGCTTCAATGACCACAGGGGCGGAGGCCACTTCTCAGGCCGCCTGACACTCAGCCTGGTCGCGGCAGGCGTAGTAGCAAAAAAAATTATCCCTAAAATTACCATTGAAGCCAGGCTCATCGAAGCCGGTGGGCAAACAAATATATCTGCAGCAGTAGATAAGGCCCTGGAAAGCGGTGATTCAGTCGGGGGTATTGTGGAATGCCGTGTCAATCACGTTCCTGCTGTTTTAGGAGAGCCTTTTTTTGATTCATTGGAATCTCAGCTGAGCCATATTTGTTTCTCAATACCGGCCATTAAAGGCATTGAATTCGGTTCCGGGTTTAAAGCTGCAGCGATGAAAGGCAGCGAACATAATGATGCCATCTTAGCTGATGGCACAACAAAAACAAACCATGCAGGAGGCATCAACGGAGGCATTTCCAATGGCAATGAGTTGGTTTTCCGGGTTGCTGTCAAACCCACTTCCAGCATCTCGAAGAGACAGCAAACAGCTAATCTATCCAGTGGGGAAATGCTTGACCTGGAGATCAAGGGACGCCACGATGCATGTATTGCATTGAGAGCCCCTGTGGTGCTGGAAGCCGTAACAGCCATTGTCCTGGCAGATAATGTATTATTATCAAATCCAATAGTCCAAATATCGTAAATCCTACATTGTAAAATGTAATTTGTAGATTTTTATATCTTTATTTTATATTAATCAAAACCTATAAATTATGATCAAGAAATTTTCAGCAGAATTCATTGGCACTTTTTGGTTGGTGCTGGGTGGATGTGGCAGTGCTGTATTGGCTGCTACTTTCCCGGGAGTAGGCATCGGCTTTGTGGGCGTTTCCATGGCTTTTGGTCTAACAGTCTTAACGATTGTGTATGCATTAGGTCACATATCCGGCGCTCATCTGAATCCGGCAGTTTCTGTTGGACTGTGGATGAGCGGCAGGTTTAATGCAAAAGAGCTATTACCTTACATAATTGCCCAGGTGCTCGGCGGTATAGCTGCTGCTGCTGTGCTGTATGTTATTGTTACCGGAAATGGCAGTGAAATTGGAAGTTTTGCCGCCAATGGATATGGTGATCATTCACCTGGTGGCTACAGCCTGCTTGCTGCACTGGTTTGCGAAGTGGTGATGACATTCATGTTCCTGCTGATCATCATCGGAGCCACGGATGAAAGGGCACCCAAAGGATTTGCAGGGCTTGCCATCGGACTGGCACTTACCTTAATCCATTTGATCAGTATCCCTGTCACCAACACATCCGTAAATCCTGCAAGGAGTATTAGTCAGGCAATCTTTGTCGGAGACTGGGCATTGTCACAATTATGGTTATTCATTTTAGCTCCGCTTGTTGGTGCAGCGCTGGCAGGTATTGTCTATAAACTGGTATTTCAGAAAAATTAAGTTTTCTGGTTTTTGTCCAGGCTATTTGTTAGACCAGATTGGTTTTCTGAAATCCCTTATCCGGCCCTTGCTCAATCTTGCGCCTGGGAATTTCAAATCGTAGAAAACATCCACATAAAGTGAAAGGATTTCTTTCAACTCGTTCCGGTGGACGAGGTGTTGTATCTTGCCTGTATTAAAAAGACTATCCGTGAGGACAACATCCCTGTCGACCTGAACACCGGCACCGGTTACTACCCTGGGACCTGCGAATTCTACAAGGGATCCCTTTTCACCAATTATGATATCACCCTGGGTAACATAACTTGCATATGCTCCTCCGGTAGTTGGGCCCGTGATAATTGACAGGTAAAGCAGACCTTCTTTCTTAAGATCGAGCAAAGCCATATTCATCTTGGCCATTTGCGCCAGTGACATCGGTCCTTCGTTCATCCTGGCGCCTCCTGAAGCACAGACAGAAATAAAGGGGTGCCGGTACTTCACTGCAAAATCAACTGCCCGTTTAAATTTTTCGCCGAATACCGCACCAAATGATCCGCCAAAAAACTTAAGATCTGAGATGACAAGTACAACCTGCTTACCGTTGATCTGTGCTGTTCCCGTTACAAGGCCCTCTTTAGAGAATGTTTTTCCCTCCAGTTTCTCAAGGCTGGCTTTATATTTACCAAAATTATACCTTTCACTGCCAACCAGTTTTTCGATGGTGAGGTCACTTTCTATTTCCTGGAATGTGTCCCTGTCGCATATCTTTTCTATCTGATCCTCGACACTAAGGTATGCCCCCTTCCCGCATTTGGGACAAGAATAGAAATTATCCAGGTATTGTTGCAATGGAATAAACCCACATCCACCGGCAACCCTGAAAAGATTCTTCTCGACATCCCATTCCTTTTCACATTCATAAATTTCAGTATCATCAATGCCTTCTTTTTCCAGGTATGCCTTGATCAAAAACATCCTGTGGAAATCTTCCCTTTCCACATCAATAGTCTTAATATTGTCTGGCTTTTTGTGTTTGATTTTCCTTTTTGCCAGAGCATCCAGGGTATCCACAAATTCCCCGTAATTTAATACCTTACGTCTCCTCTCTTTTAAAATTTTGTCGATGGTTTTCTTCCTGATAATTTGCTTGCCGCTTTTATAAGTTACAACCCAGTCTTTTAAAGTATCAACTAATGATTCTTTGATGATATTTATGGTAAACGGATAATCGGTATGTGCACCTTTGGGTGGCTCAGGCAAGATTTCATCAATCATACCAATCTCTTTGAGATGCAACGCTCCTGGTCGCAAAACTTCCAGAGCATCCGGTAAGGTTTCTTCTAGTTTTTCCCCTGCAGCCAGACGTTTATGGAAAATAATCCGGCAACAGCTCTCCGGTGCGATGACCGAATAAAGTGCATTTTCCAGCATAAATCCTTTGTCGGCAACCTGAAGAGCCAATGCCCCACCACTCCCTCCTTCACCAATGACAAAGGATACTGTTGGTATTTGGACACTGCAAAATCTGCTAATACAGTCAGAGATCAGAAAGGACTGACCATCAAGTTCAGATTCCATCCTGGAATCCCCCCCGTATGTATCGATAAAAGAAACAACCGGGAGCTCCTTTTTCTCAGCCATATCAAGCATATCCAAAGCAAATCCATAACCTTTGGCAGTGATCATTCCAGTCGCCTGGCTATCTTTCCCTTTTTTAGGTTTTTCCTGAGCAAGGATAATGCAATTGATACCATTAACTATACCTTTCGCCGCAATCAAAGTGGGGTCCGGAGATTCATAATAGGAAACCTTGTCAAAAACACCTTCAATTACTTCGGAGCTCCTGATTCTCTGCGGGTGTCTGATCAAATCATAACGTTCTTTATAGCTTTTCTGGGGGCTAATTTTTTCCTTTTTCATGTGGATCGATACTGGATTTATTAAATTTATTAGACTTTCAAAGTAAAGAACAATGACAAATTTAAATCAATTATAGGAAATTTTTAGTTTAGCAGCAGCAAGATAGTAAAAAAAATATGAAAGGGAATAATGGGTGGACCATTCTCAGGATAGTTGCCTTGATATAGCCTCCATCAGCTCTTCTTCGGCGATGGGTTTGGCAATGTAATCATCACAACCAGAATTCAGGAATTTCTCTTTTTCTTCGGCTTTTGCAAAAGCGGTTACGGCAATAATCGGCAAATTCTTCCTGAACTTCTTGATGGCCACTGCTGCAGATAATCCATCCAGTTTCGGCATACTGATATCCATCAGGATCAGGTCGATTTTATCATTATCCTGACAGGTATCAATGGCTTCCTGCCCATCTTTCACCCATACGATCTTTGCTGCTGTACTTTCTAATAATTCCTTAACCAGCTCGAAGTTGGAATCCACATCTTCTGCCACCATGATGTGCTTATCTTTCCAATTCCACTGTTCAGGCACTTTCACCTGGTCCGGTTTTTCTTCTGCAGAGGCCAGCAATTTATCGGCCTGCTTATAAGGAATGGTAAAATAAAAGGTAGTTCCCTTTCCTTCCTCAGACTCAAGCCAAATTTTTCCACCTATCATTACCACCAGGTTTCTGCAAATGGTCAACCCCAGTCCCGTACCACCATATTTTCTCGTATAACTCTCCTCTACCTGCCGGAAACGCTCAAAGATAAACTCTTGCTTATGAACTGGTATCCCAATCCCCGTGTCCTTAACATAGAACAGTATTTCATCTTCTTCGATTTTATAGCCGAATTCTATATAGCCTTTATCGACAAATTTAATGGCATTAGAAAGCAGGTTAGATAAGATTTGTCTGATGCGATAAGGGTCTGTTTTCACCCTGAAATCATCACCAGGTTCACCTTTTTTAAGGATGAGGTCAATATCTTTCTTTCCATGCTTACCCTTCATCTCTTCTGTTGCCGTTAAGATCTCATCCATGATCTTATTGATCGGAATGTTTTCTTCTTCGATTTTAATCTCTCCTACTTCTATCCTTGCAGTATCAATAATATCATCAATGATCTTGAGAAGTGATGCTGAATTATTTCGAATAATCGCTACATACTCACTCTTTTTACGTTGGCTCAGATCCGGCTTAAGCAGGAGATTTGAAAAACCAACAATCGCATTCATCGGGGTCCTGATCTCATGCGACATGTTAGTAAGGAATGAGGTTTTCAGGCGGTCTGATTCCTCCGCTTTCTCCTTGGAAGTTTTAAGTTTTTCTTCGGTAGATTTTCTTTCAATCATGATGCCAATCTGATCAGCAATAAATTCCAGCACCTTGATGTCGTTCCTGTTAAAGGCATCCTCATTCTCATAACTCTGTACAACAAAGGCTCCGATAATTTCCCCCTCAGAACGTAGGGGTACACCTAACCAAGCCTTGCACATGGTCCCTATAGCATCCACATCTCCATTTTGCACCAATTGTTCAATATCATCACCCCGCAATAGCATCATTTGCTTTTTTCTGATGACATAGGATGTTAAGGTTTTACCCTCGGGGAAGTCCTCAAAATGATCTCTTTCATCTACAAAAAATGGTAATGAGAGCCGGTCCTTCTCTTTATCATACAAAGCGATGAAAAAGTTTCTGAGGTCCAGGATCCTGGAAACTTCCTGCTGGATAACCCATAAAAGGTCTTTAAGCAAAATGGTTGTATTGGCGGCCCTGGCTATCTTAAACAGAACCCGTTGAATCTTCTCTGCCTGATTCCTTTCCAGGATCTCGTCCTCCAGATTTTTCGTCCTTTCCTTGACACGCTTCTCCAACTCATTATTCAACTTACGCAAGTCCTGATTGATACGATTGATCTGAATATTCTTATCCGTAAGCATCTTATTTGCTTTCTTACGGATGGTGTAGCGGTTATAAAACAGGAAAATCAGAATAAAGACCAGGAACAAGATCACTGCAAACAGGTTTCTGATATTTCTTGCCCGGCTGAGCTTCTGTGCTTGCAGGCTATTATTTACCTCCAGCAACTCCTTCAGCAATTTATTTTCTTTTTCCTTTTCCTCTGTTTCGTATTTAATCCTCAACTCTGCAATCTTATCTTTACTCTGCTTGGAAAAGATACTGTCCTTTAGAATACTATATGCTTTGTAATATTCGAGTGCTCCAAGATAGTCCAGGTTATCATAATAAAGCTGATATAGCGAGTAATAACCATCACTGAGTAAGCTTTGCGCGTGTATCCTGTTTGCAAGGATAATCCCATCCTGCAGGTAAATATTGGCACTATCCCGGACTTTCAATTCCAGGAATACATCCCCGATATTCAGCAGTGTACTGGCATATTCGTATGTGTTCTCAGCTGCATCTGAATAGATTAGTGATTTACGGAAATATTCAAGTGCCATGGAGTAATCACCTTTAGCCCTATAAATGGAACCTACATTATTATATGCACCTGCCAGGCGCCATGGTTGCCCCAACTCCTCACGCAGATCCAGCGCTTCCAGAAAATATGCAAGAGCCGTATCCAATCTCCCCATCTGCTTGTAAATGATACCAATATTATTCAGGGAGCCTGCAATACCAACAATCAGACCGAGGTCTCTCCTGATCTCCAAAGCCCTTAACTGGTAATTAAGCGCTTTAATAAAGTTCCCCTGCACACCATAAATGATTCCAATATTATTAAAGGTATTGTGGTTTTCCTGTTCATCATATGAAAGGGATTGCAACTGGTATTCAAGTGCTTTATCAAGATCTCCCAACTTCCAATAAATCAACCCGAGCGTATTGAAGGATTCAGATACGCCTGTACTGTCCTTGAATTGTTCGCTATTGGCGAGGGATTGCCTGGCAAAATCAAGGGAATTACTGTAATCTCCAACTTTATAATATACATAGGAGATCTGGATTAAAACATCGATGATATTTTCATAATCATAGGTTCCCTGATACAACACCAGTGCCTTCTCATAATTAAAAACAGCCAATTCATTGGCATTTAATAAATTATATGCATTCCCTATGTTCTTGTACGCCCTGACTTCTTCTGTTGTATTTTTTGCATTTTCAGCAGCTTCCAAAGCCTCCTGAGCATACTGAACAGACTTTTCCGCTGATGTATTGACATAAGTTTCTGAAATGAGGTTAAGCAATTCTACTTTTCGATTTCCCCTGGCGTCTTCCAGTAATAATAAAAGGCTGTCGACATTGGTCGCATATCCGGAAAACAGTAACAGATTAAATAAGAGAAGTAATATAATTCGATTGAATGTATGCATGGTCGTATGATAATTTAAAAGATCTGCTTCTGTATTTGTTAATCAAATTTACATCAATTACAAATATTTAGCAATGATATTGTTTAATTCTACGGGGTTGAAAGGTTTTGTTATAAAGTCATTCATCCCTATTTCAATGACCTGGTCTCGTACTTCGACCATGGCTGAGGCTGTCAGGGCAATGATGGGAATATTTTTTATGGCCTTATTTCCATTTCCCCGTATTGCTTTTGTGGTTTCGAACCCATCCATTTCAGGCATTTGAAGGTCCATCAATATAATATCATAAGTATCTTTCTTTAATCTTTCAAGTGCAAGCAGGCCATTATCAGCGGTATCCACACATGCACCCCATCTTTCAAGATACCTGCTGGCAATCAGTTTATTGATATGATTATCCTCAACCAGCAATATCCTGACATCTTTAAAATCATTGATCGTATCCCTGTGAACCGTTTCTTTTTTCCGGCCTGCTTTGTTTGCTATTACTTTATAAGTCAATTCAAATGCAAATTCAGATCCTTTACCAAATTCACTTTCAACCCATATCCTCCCATTTTGTAATTCTATTAATCTCTTTGTGATGGTAAGACCAAGGCCTGTCCCTCCCATATTGGCTCCCTGTCTTGTTTGCATGAAAGGATCAAAAATAGCTTCCTGTTTCGCTGCTGGTATGCCAATACCCGTGTCGCTTATTGTGAACACAAGCTTTGTATTGTCAAGAACCTCATTCACGACCTTAACACTTAAGGTCACTTTTCCTTTTACCGTAAATTTAATGGCATTACCGATCAGGTTGGTAAGGATTTGATTCAGGCGTAAGGAATCACCAATCAACAAATCCGGAATTTTGGAGTCAATCTTAGTATCCAATAAGATCTTTTTCTCACTGGCTTTCATGCTGAATGTGTTCTGCAGGTTCATCAGCAATTCCTTAAAATTGAATTCAGACTCCACAAAATCTATCTTCCCTGCTTCAATCTTTGAGAAATCCAGCAAATCATTGATAAGTGTAAGCAGGTGTTCAGCTGAGAAATTGAGAGATGTGAGATGAGAAAATTGTTCAGGTTTGGGGGCCTCATCCAGCAAGAGCTGACTTAATCCGATGATGGCATTCAACTGATTCCTGACCTCATGGCTCATCATCGACAGGAATTGCTGCTTAGCAAGATTGGCTGCATCTGCATCCTCCTTGGCCTTGATCAAATCAATTTGTTTCGTTTTGATATCTGTAATATCCCTTGCTATACCGGTAATTCCAATAACATCTCCTTTTTCATTAAAAATGGGGAACTTGAAAGTCTCCAGCCACTCTCCTTCGGTCATCTCAGCATTATTCCACTCATAATACATCCGCTTTTTGCTTTCAATAACCTTTTGGTCCTGTTCCTCATATTGAATGGCAAATTTAGGATTACACAAGTCGAAATCAGTTTTTCCAATGATCTCTTCGGGTTTTTTGTCATAGAAACTGGCAAAAGGCTTGTTAACAGTAACAAAACGGCCATGGATATCCTTTAGCCATGCACTGTAAGGCAGGTTATCCAAAATCGCATTAAGACCTGCTTTGCTTTCAATTAATTCCTTTTCAAATTTCTTTCGCTCTGAAATATCTATCAGTACCGACAAAATTGCCGGGTTATCTTCATAAGTAATGACAGAAGATCGCACAATAACCGGGTGTGAAACGCCATAAGCATCTACAATAGAAATATCATAATCCTTTAACTCCTGTCCGTCAAGATTCATTTTAATGGCTTCTGCTACCTTCATGCGGTCATTCTTGCTAATGAAGTTCATCAGTGGAGAATTGACGACTTCCTCTTTGACGAAGCCCAATTTGCTGCATGAAGCCTCATTTACATAAACTATTTTTCCTTCCTGATGGACCACAATATAATCCGGCAGCTGCTTGATCAACTCACGAAACTTTTCCTCACTGATTTTTAATGTTTTCTCAGTCCTGACCTTTTTTTTGATCTCTTTCTCCAAACTTTCCTTTTGCTTGATGAAGTTAATCGTCAGTTGAGACAATTGCCCAAACTCATTATTCTTATCCCTGATCTTTTCAAGCGGATAAGTATCATTGAATTTGATACTGTTTGAAATCAGTTTAATGGGAATGTATATCCATTTCACAAGTAAAAATGAAATAGTAATGAAGATGATGATAGATAAGAATAGATAGAGGATGAACAGGTTAATGGCAAACGCATTAAATTCTTTGTTAGCCAATTCAGTACCAACATATTCTATATGTGCAATTTCATCCCCATTCCAATCGTAGAGAGCCCTCTTCACCGACAGTACATCCTTATTTGAGACCAATTGAAGTTTTTGGTTCAAAGGAAACTTATACAGGGTAACCTGACCGCTGGTAAGCTTATTCATATCTCCAACCAATGAATCATCCCAAATCCTGGCCAGGAAAAAATATCCGATCAATTGCCTGTTCGAATCAATAACTTCATTTATCGGAGTGCCCCTGATTTCCATCAGACCTTTTGAGGTGTTGTGGAAAAAATGATCACCATACCTTTCATTAAATAGAGTCGCCCGGTCATCGTAAGGGATAGGAATGTCATCAATCAGTGTATCTGCGATCGAATTCAGGGAATACACAGGAAAAAAGCCGGTATCCAACACCCAGAGGACATCATAATCATTATTTTTTATCAAAAAATCAAGATTTTCCCTGGCATAAGACAGGTACGGGTCATGAATGAAATCGCCCATTCTATTTCCAGGTGATTGCATACGCTTAATCACGTAATAGAAAGAACTGCCTCGTAGTTCGAGCAAATTTTCCATTACATCTTCATACTCAAAAAGACGCTCGCTCTGCAACAGCTTGAAGCGCTTGTCTTCATATGATTTAAACATGAAAAAGCCGTAAACATAGGAGAGCAGCAAAATCCCCAGAATGAACAATACCTTAAATTGCAGCTTTGGCCTTAGTTTATTCATTAGTTAGATGCTTGTTCGTCCTCACCAGAAAATCCCCCAAATCATCTCTCAAATCTGTCTATGGGTTTTAGTCCTGGTTTAAGTTAATGTAGTAATACAATCAAAGAATTGTCCCTCAAACCTTCAAGAGTGTATTTCCTAGTATCTTTTTACCTGTTTTTTCTGAAAAAGTTCGCTAATATTCATATTTTTTCTATCCTGCTTAAAGTTGGCATAGTATTTAATTTTTAAGGCCATTTCTCTTTCAATTATCAAATCTTTTTCCGACTTTAGTGGTCAGCATATTCAATTACTCACATAGCCCTATTCAAATGAAAAAGAGACTCCTATTTATGATGTGCATTATGGTGGTCATTGCAATGTCTTGCAAAGACATGCAACAAGCCCGGCAAAATGAGCAGAAATCAGCCGACATTATCTGGAAACAGGATTTAAACCTCAAGTCTGATCTCATGACTCCTGAGGTTTTATGGGCTTTTGGCCGTGTTGGCGGGGTTGAGATCTCACCCTGCAATCAAATTATCCTCTGTGGTATATCTTACTATGATGTGGAACAGAATAAAGGTAACCGGGAATTGTATTCCATGAAAACTGATGGTTCCGGATGGACTCGTCTGACACAGACCCCTAAAAGTGAGTTTAATGCTATTTGGAGGCCCGATGGAAAAAAGATCGGATATTTATCATCCGAAAGTGGAACTGTCCAGCTATGGGAAATGAACCCGGATGGTTCGGGTAAAAGGAAGCTATCTGACATAGAAGGAGGCATTGGCGGGTTCAAATATGCCCCTGATATGAGTAAAATACTGTATATCAGTGAAGTTCCCATTGAAAATCAATTTAATGATCTTTACAGGGGCTTACCCAGAGCTTCAGGCCGTGTGATGGATGACCTGATGTACAGGCATTGGGATCATTGGGTAGATAGCTACAGCCATATCTTTATTGCAGAATATTCCGAAACAGGTGTTAGCGCCGGAAAAGACATTATGGAAGGTGAACCATGGGGTTCTCCTTTAAGCCCATTTGGCGGTATGGAACAGATTGCATGGAGCCCGGATAGCAAAACAATTGCCTATACCAGCAAGAAAAAAACGGGGATGGAATACAGCATCTCCACCAACTCCGACATCTACCTGTATAGCCTTGAAACCAATAAAACGATCAATTTGACCGATGGAATGATGGGATTTGATATGGCGCCGGTTTTCTCACCGGACGGTGGAATGATTGCCTGGGAAAGCATGGAAAGGGATGCTTATGAATCGGACAAAACGCGCCTTTTCACATTTGATTTTTCAACAATGGAAAAGACAGACCACACCCGTGATTTTGATCAAAATACACATGGACCGGCATGGAGTGCAGATGGACAATTTATCTATTTCACCAGCGAATGGCATGGGACTATTGAAATCTATCAGCTGGATTTGGTTAACGGATCAATTAGCAGATTGACAGATGGCATCCACAATTATCGGTCTGTAGTACCACTTGGCGATACGCTTATTGCAACCAGGCAATCGATGTCGATGCCTACCGAAATTTTCTCAGTTGACAGGAATTCAGGAGAATCAAAGCAGATATCCTTTGTCAACAAGGATATGCTGGATCAACTCAGCATGGGCAAGGTTGAAAAACGATGGATTAAGACAACGGATAACAAAGAGATGCTCACCTGGTTTATCTATCCGCCACATTTCAGCCCAGACAAGAAATATCCGACTTTATTGTATTGTCAGGGTGGACCTCAAAGTATGGTTAGCCAGTTCTGGTC
>JAUXCL010000086.1 GCA_030618905.1 Bacteroidales bacterium
CTTTACATCAGGGAAGAATGCATACGGTACCTGGCAATGGTGCAGAGGATGCCCCTATAATGCTGGTGGGAGAAGGACCCGGTGTTGATGAGGACCGGAAAGGTGTGGCTTTCATAGGTAAAGCCGGGCAATTGCTCGACAAAATCTTAGGGGCTTGTAATTTTACGCGCGAGGAGCATGTCTTTATCTGTAACATCGTGAAATGCCGCCCCCCGGGAAACCGTGTACCAGAACCATCAGAAATGGCAGCCTGCCTCCCTTACCTGGAACAACAAATCGAATTGGTTGACCCGCTTATCATCATCTCATTGGGAGCTACTGCACTAAGAGGATTGACAGGGGGCTCCCCAAAGATCACGAAAGAACGCGGCAATTGGCAATTACTCGGAAAACGTCTCCTGATGCCCACATATCACCCGGCAGCCCTGCTCAGGAACCCAAATTTAAAAAAAGAAACCTGGGAGGATTTTAAAGCCGTGATCAGGAAATACAGGGAAATTGTCGATCCGGGACATGAATGCAAATATGTATGAGCAGATGGCATCACGTGACACTTAACTTACCTTATCAGCAGAAATCGAAAAGCGAAGATCACATTGTAAATACAGAATTGTAAATTATCTTAGAACCGGAATCCCAGGTTAAGATAAATTTGCATCGGATTTGACTTGATTTCATGTGAATCAAAATCCTTCATAAGGTTACTAAATCCATAGCTAAACCCGGTTTCTATAAAGATAAAGGCTATATCGACTCCAATTCCACCCTGGCCTAACATGTTGAATGAATTCAGGCGGTCTTTCGTCACACCTATATCATTATCACCCACACCAAGTATAAAGGACGGGACTACGCTGATAAAGGCGCGCAAACCAACTATCCTGCTGGTAATGGATAAGATATTGATCCCTCCGGTTATGGGAACATCAAGGTTTCGGACAGAAAAGATCTTATCTGTATAAGATACAGAATCAGGGGTACCTGCCGGGGCCAGATTATAGATAGGATTATTGTATCTCACACCTAGTTCCCAATAAAAGAACCTGCCTCTTTTATAAGAAGCTCCAAGATCAAATCCGGGAGCAAAAGATGATTCAAAGTACTGAGCATCTATATTAAGATGGTTGAAGGTGACACCGGCATAAACCTTGAATTCATCTTTCTTTTTCTTTTCTTTTTCCTGGGCCAGGGCCAAATTTGATAACAGGAACATGGCCAAAAGAAAAAGCAATGCTATAAAACTGAATTTCTTTGTCACTTTCTTCATGGGAAAATTATTAGTTAAGTCCTAAAGATACTTAAATTTGCCCCACCCTAAGAATGGCTTATGCTTTTTAATTCTTATGAATTCATATTCGGGTTTCTCCCTCTGACCTTCGTGTTATATTTTCTCCTCTCCAGGATGAGAAATAAAACCTTTGGTAAGTCATTCCTGGTAATAGCATCACTGCTATTCTATTCATGGTGGAATGTGTATTACTTACCAGTAATTCTATTCTCACTGTTCTTTAATTATTTCTTCAGTTTGCTTATGCTCAAGAAGCAGCAGAAAAAGTATCTCCTGAAAAGCCTGCTTATTGCAGGGGTTGCCGTCAATCTCACATTATTGGGCTATTTCAAATATGTGAATTTCATTATCGGGAATATAAACACAATTTTTAATCTCGACATCTCACTTTTTGAGAACCTGGAGCTGCCAATAGGTATCAGCTTCTATACCTTTCAGCAAATTGCCTTTCTGGTTGACACTTACAAAAATAAGGTCAAGGAAAGAAAGTTCATCAACTACAGCATGTTTGTCACCTTCTTCCCACAGCTCATTGCCGGGCCAATCGTCCATCATAAGGAAATGATGCCTCAATTTGCGGACAGAAAAAATGCAAAGGTTCAAAGCCGCCATATATCAGCAGGCTTATACATCTTCTTTATCGGTTTATTTAAGAAAGTGATCATTGCGGATACCTTTGCGCGCTGGGCCAACATGGGATTCGATCAAAGTGTTAACCCTGGCTTGCTGGAATCCTGGATAACCTCCTTTTCCTATTCATTTCAGTTGTACTTTGATTTCAGTGGATATACAGACATGGCTATTGGACTGGCTTTGATGTTTAACATTAAGCTTCCTTTTAACTTTAATTCGCCCTACCGGGCAACGGACATACAGGACTTTTGGAGACGCTGGCATATGACCCTGAGCCGTTTTCTGAAAAACTATCTGTACATCCCTCTCGGGGGAAACAGAAAAGGAGAAAGCAGAACGCTGGTAAATCTATTGATAACTTTCATCCTGGGAGGGATCTGGCACGGGGCAGGGTGGACCTTTGTGTTCTGGGGCTTTCTTCATGGCATTGGTGCTGTAATACAACGGCTATGGGGAAAAACGAACATAGTTATTCCCAGGCCAATAGCCTGGTTCATCACTTTTAACTTTGTCAACTTTGCATGGATATTTTTCAGGGCTAAAAACTGGCAGGATGCGATGAAGGTTATCAAAGGGATGTTTACTTACAATGGTAATATGGGCATTAACCTTGAAAATATATCAGGATCTTTCGAGACATATCTCTGGGTAATTGGTGCTTTTCTTTTTATCCTTTTATTTAAGAACACCAATTCATTAAGGGACAATTTTAAACCGGGTATCAGGCATCTCATTTTATTAATCATAATTGCCATAACAGGGCTGCTCAACCTATACAGAATGAATGAGTTTATCTATTTTGGATTTTAATGTATGAAACCAAAAACCTTTAACATAAGTTTTCTGATTATAGCAATAGCCTTATTGACCATCATTACTGTATTCAATTATGTGGTTGATCCCTATGGTATTAATTTATCAGTGACCCGTAAAAGTTTCAACTACAATAAACCAGAATTTGTCTGGCATACGCGGCAGCTGAAGCCATTTTTGTCAGATATTATTAAACCCAAAGTGGTTTTTTTAGGCAATTCAAGAATAGAATACCTGGCTCCTGAAAGATATTTCATGGATGAAACTGGTGACAGGTATTTTAATTTTGGACTGAGTAGCGGTACATCCAATGAGATGCTGGCGTTTCTGCAATACTCCTTCCGCAATTATAAGATTTCAAAAGCAATTTACGGACTTGATTTTATCGCATTTACAAGTTTCTCTCCTGATTTTAAGCCCACTTTTGACCTGGACCTGATCCGGGGCGATAAACTTAAAATTATCGAAAAGCTTAAAATGTACCTCTCGTATCAGGCCATCTCCAAATCATTAACCTGCATTGAATCAAACCGTAATGATCCTGAAGGTTTCAAGGTTATTTATCAATACAATAAGTATGGCTCCAGGACCAACAGGTGGAGAGAGATAAACCTTGAAAAACAGGGGAATGATTGGATAAAGCGACAACTTCAAGGCAGTTATAAGCTTTACAAAGACATCTACTCCGCGGAAGATCTGCATGTTCAGGAAAAAAAGCTGAAAGCCTATAAAGAACTTGTTGCTTATATCAGGAATAATGACATAGAATACATTCCATTTATATCCCCATTATTTCAAAGTCACTTTAAGTTATTGCTTATTTCTGATTGTTTTGATGGGTATATCAACTGGCTTGAGTTTTTATCAAATCAGTCGGGATATTATTATATGGGAGGTGTTAACGACATTACAAGTGACAGCTCACTCTTTTGGGATACACAACACCCCAGGAAAGAAATGAGCAACAGCATCTTTAACACCATTCTAAATGGCCAAAATGATACTGAAGATAAGCTCTGGGGCCTGTATGTTGATCAAAGCAACTTTGCTTACCTCAAAACAGCCTTAGTCAACAAAAGGAATGCGTTATTAGCAGAAATCGAAAAGTGAAAAATGAACGCTGTATTGAGTGGTTTTTGCCCAAAATTTTCTTTTTAAATTTATTATTTTGTATCTTACGGGATTGCACCTTAATTTATGTTTAACTAAAACTGTTCATGAAATGAAAAAACTATTACTTTTTAGTCTTATTCTAAGCTTTGGATTGGTAGGGTTCAGCCAGGAATCGCCCACAGTCAAGGATAAGTACAAATTGGCAAAATTTGGCAAGGAAAGGGTCAACAGGGCAACGGATAATGCTACCAATTTCAACAACCCGGTAAGCCTGCTTAAAAGTTCAGGTGCTCTTGCTCCTTCCGAAACACAAATTGGAATTACCGAGTATGACCTATTCTCAAACTACAATACCGGAAACCGTTTCTGGGTGTTTGAAGATGGCACCATTGCCGGGGTATGGATGTATGGTACCGAAGATTTCTCTGACAGGGGTACGGGTTACAACTATTACGATGGTACCGAATGGGGACCGGAACCCACTGTTCGCATTGAGGACGAAAAGTGTGGCTGGCCGAACATTACTGCCTGGGGTCCGGGTGGTGAGATTGGTGTTGCACATAGTTCAACCGGTCTTGAAATTATTCAACGTGAAACAAAGGGGACCGGAGAATGGACGCAAACCTACTTCCAGGGGCCTGAGGGTATTGAAACCGATATCACATGGCCCAGGATGATCACCTCTGGTGAAAACAACGAGTATATCCACTTAATCGTTAATACCTATGGTGAATGGCAAGGACAACCAACAACCAACCTGTATTCACGGTCGGATGATGGTGGCGCAACCTGGAATCCTCATAACGTAGTACTGCCTGAATGGGGTGCTGATCACTACCTTGAGATCACACAGGATAAATCTGTGATGGCTTCTAAGGGAAACACTGTTTGTATCCTTTATGTTGATGCATATTCCGACCTGTTTTACCTGAGATCGGATGACAATGGGGACTCATGGGAAAAAAATATCGTTTGGCAACACCCGATCCCTTTCTATAGCTCAGGCGATCCCATTGATTCTATCTTCGTACCCGATTTTTCGGGACATATAGCAATTGATAATTTGGGCCATGCCCATGTAGTCTTTGGTATTACCAGGTACATCAATGATGGAAGTGCTACAGACTTTTTTGATAAGCATGAAAAGTGGAGTAACGGTATTGCATACTGGAACGACATGATGGATCCCTTTTCAAGTGACTATGATGCGCTTGCCCCCCCGGGTATCGGTTATGCGAACTCCGAGCTTGTTCAGGACGTAAGCTATATTGGATGGATGCAAGATGTGGATGGTGACGGAGTGGTAACATTGGCAGGCGCTTATCCCATTCGTACTGTTGGTATGTGTACAACGCCATGCATACATGTTGATGACCAGGGAAGACGCTTCGTGATCTTTTCAGCCCTTAATGAAACACAAGAAACTACTGTTGGATCTCTCACGGTTAACTATAAACGCATTTGGGCAAGGGCATATGATGGTGGTGGCGGATGGGGTGAATTCCTTGACCTCACTGCCGATTATTCGCACGTTTTTGATGATTGTGTTTATCCGATGATAGGCAATAACTCAGATGGCCATATCCATTACATCTACCAGGCTGATTTTTCCCCGGGCAATTCCCTGGATGATGACCATGCCCAACAGGAAAACAGATGGATTTATGGGTCGCTCCCCAAGACAGAACTCATGACAGGCATCAGTGATAAAGAGCTCATTGATGATTCACCTTTATCACAGAACTTCCCGAACCCGTTCAGCAAAGTATCCACTATCAATTTCAGGCTTGAAAAAGCAGCTGAACTATCATTCGTTGTAAGCAACATAACCGGACAGAAAGTGATGGAGATTCACAAGGGATACGTTCCCGCCCAGACACATACTTTCACCATTGATGCTGCCAACCTCAAGACCGGTATTTATTTCTATACCGTTACTGCAGGCGACAGCCAGTTTACACGGAAAATGATCGTTGAATAAAGTATAGAATTTACAATTTAGTTTTTACAATTTAGAATATACGATGTGATTTTTGATATTCGATGTGATTTTCGATATTCGATGTTGGACATCAGATTACAAAGTGTAAAGTATAAATACTAAATTGTAAATAAAAAATGCCTCAACATCGAGTTGAGGCATTTTTTGTGTTAGTTTTCTGTGACAATTTCTGATTTTGGGTATTAAAAAACAGGGGAGGATGAATGTCTTCAGCAGCAAGGGTTTCAAGTAAACTCAGCAGGGATATTATTATTCGAACTTTGGTTCGTTATCAACTTAATAAAGAATGTACTTCTCACAAATACTTTTAATCCCAGGCAGGTTTAGTATTCTAATTTCCTTGCCTTCAAGGCTTATTACCTTATTCTTTTCAAGTTCAGCCAGCTCCCTGATAACAGTTGCATAAGTTGTACCCGATAAACTTGCGATATCTTTACGGGAAGGCGTATACATTAACATTGACTCATCGTGTTTGTCAAAACCGAATGACCGAACTATTGTTAATAGGGCAAATGTGACCTTCTCTAAAGCAGACATTACTAAAAACAATTTCACGCGAGTTTCTGATTCTCTTAGCTGGCCGGCAAAGAACTGCACCAGGTATAAAGCCATATCCGGATTCGCTTTAATTGCTTTATAAAAGATATCAATCGGGATGAAAGTTACTTGCGATTTTTCAAGTGTCACAGCAGAAACGGGATAGATCTTATTTCCACCCAGGCCTTGGTATCCCAGAATGTATTCTTGTGAAGCAAAGCTTATTATCCTTTCTTTCCCATCACCATATGAGCTAACGATTTTAATCTTACCGGCAAATATTTCATATACTCCGGTAACTGGTTCACCTGCTGAAAAAATAGTTGCCCCGGGAGGATAGTCAGTAGTAGTTTTATTTAAAGTTATAATTGGCTTCCACTCCTCAGAGCAATACTTGTTGATAAAGCAGTTATAGTGTGTACAAGTTTCGCATTTTCTTTTTGTGACAGTCGCCATTATCCAATTATATTTTAATATTCACTTTCCTATGGATTTTTAATTTCTGCTTTTGGCCCCTGGTAGAACCACCAATTAAGAATTAAACAGAACAAATAATAAATGGCGAATCCATACAATGCATATTCAGGTGTGCCATTTTGAATTTGCTTACCAAATACCTTTGGAATTATAAATGCACCATAAGCAGCAATTGCAGCCGGCCAGCCCAGTACGGGACCGGCTTGTTCCTTACTGAAGATATATGGGATACTTCTAAAAGTAGATCCATTTCCAATTCCGGTGGTTAAAAACAATATCATAAAGCTGCTGAAGAAAGGCCACCAATATTGCTCAGGTGTTGCGCTGTTTCGAGCCTGAATCACAAAATAAGCTACTGCCAGGGTTGCCAGAATTTGTGCAATAGTACTCATTGCCGTAACCTTTGCTCCGCTGTTTATCTTATCAGAAAACCAACCTCCCACAGGGCGGATTAATGCGCCAATAACAGGTCCAAGAAATACCCACATCATAAAATTAGGGGCATTAGGATTTACAAAACCCGGATCGCTGGGATTGGTATAAACAAATATATCCTGGCTCAATTTTGGAAATGCTGCGGAAAACCCGATAAATGAGCCAAATGTCATCGTATAAATGACTGTCATTACCCAATTGTGCTTGTTTCTGAATATAGCGAACTGTTTGTTGAGGTTTGTTTTGATCTCCCCCGGCGTAGCATACTTCATTAACATAACTGTCAATACTATCACCACGGGTAATACAATCCACATATTGATCTTTAACTGGGTTAGAAGATATGCACCCGTCCCGGCAGCAACCAATCCCAGCAAGACCATATATAGTGTTTTTGAAACACCTTGTATAGTGGTTGGCAATTTGGGTGTGCCTGTAATTACATTATTCATTCCGAAAAAGGCAGCAATGGCGGCTAACCCGAGTAGCGGGACCCATACCCAACCTGCGTTCTGAAGGCCTGAGAGCGCCTCGCCATAAACCTTATTTCCATCGGCACCAATGGCACCAAACAGAAAAAAGCCAATTATCCAGGGAATGGTTTTCTGCATCACCCCTACTCCCAGGTTTCCGATTCCTGCATTCAATCCCAATGATGTTCCCTGCATACGTTTTGGGAAAAAGAAACTGATATTGCTCATAGAAGACGAAAAGTTTCCCCCTCCAAAACCTGAAAGGCCCGCATAAATGGCGAAGGTCAGATAAGGTGTATTCACGTCCTGTAATGCAAAGCCAACCCCGATTGCAGGAATTAGCAACAACAGGGTGCTAACGAATATTACGTTTCGTCCGCCTCCCAAAGAAATAAGGAAGGAATTTGGAATTCGCAATGTGGCACCGGCCAGCCCGGCAATGGCAGGCAAGGTATAGTAAAGGCTGTTTATTTCCTTCAACTTAGCTATTATCTGCTCCGGATTCATTTCGGCTGTGATCATCCCGAAATTAAAACCAAATTCTTTTAGTTTAGCTGCAATAATGCTCCACATGATCCAGACTGCAAAAGCCAGCAGCAAGGCAGGTATGGATATCCAGAGGTTTTTATTTGCTATTTTATGCCCGGTTGTTTTCCAGAAATTCTCATCTTCAACATTCCAGACGGATAGGTTTACTTTTGACATTGTATTGTTGGTTATTGGTTATTTGATCACGTATATTAACTCCTTATCTCAGGTCTATGTACTTGTTTCTAAAGCATATTTTCTCATTACTCTTCAGCAAATGATCCTTTCGGTTCCCGTAACATCACCCAGCAAAACAAAAAGCTGCCAAGGGCTCCGGCAGATAAAATGTAAAAGAATGTTTTATCATCCACAAGAGAATACAAAACCAGATAAATAACTGCGCCAACATTGCCGTAAGCGCCTGCCATACCGGCAATTTGACCAGTTTGTTCTTTCTTGATCATTGGTATAATTGCAAATGTTGCTCCCTCTGCCCCCTGCACAAACATCGATGTTGTAATAGTTATGATTACGGCAACAACCAGCCACCACATACCATCGAAAAGAGGATTTAAAGTTTTGATGCCGTCCGCTCCCACAGGCCCATATTTTGCGATTATAGCCATACAGAAGAATCCCAGGGTAATTCCAAACATATAGATCAACATGGTTCGCTTCCTGTTATTCATCTTATCCGACAGCAATCCTCCTAATGGCCTTGCAAACAGGTTTACAAAAGCAAAAGAAGCCGCGATAATTCCCGCAAATGTTGCAGTCATGATGAGGTTGCCTTCTCC
>JAUXCL010000186.1 GCA_030618905.1 Bacteroidales bacterium
CAATTTAACAGTTTGACAATTTAACAGTTTGACAATTTAACAGTTTGACAATTTAACAATATAACAGTATAGCAATTTATTGAATCTCCCCAAGTCCTTCCAACGCCGACTTATCCTCAGGAATTAACAGCAGCACCTGCTTAAAAAGCACCTCCGCTTCTCTTAGTTTGCCAAGCTTAAGATTGGTCCAGGCATACATGATCAGGCCATCATAATCGAAAGGATAAAGGTTCACCATCTTTTCAAAATACTTCAAGGCTGCAGCGTAATCCTCATTGCCATAATAGATCATGCCCAAACGAAAATTGGCTGTGGTATTCTGGGGGTCGATCTCCAGAATTTTAAAATACTGCCCTTTCACCTGGTTCCAGTTGCCCATTGCAGAAGCCGGGTAGGCCAATCCAAAGCGGGGCTGCACTGAATAAGGCTTCAATTGAATGGCTTTATTGTAATAGGCAACAGATTCATTGAATAAACCATTCATATAGGATAACCATCCAAGACGCAGGTTTATGGCATAGTCATCCTCCTGGTATACATCTTTTAAAATGCTGATGGCTTTTTGGTAATCCCCGTTCATTTCATGTTTATAACTCTGCTGATATGCCTCTGCAACCTGGTTGAAATCCTGGGCCAGGAAATGAAAAGGCATTAATACTAATGCAAACATAATGCCTGTCTTTTTCAGGGATTGAATTAAAGCTTCCATGTTAAACCTCCTAAGATTTGATGTGTTTGATATGTTCTTGTGCGTATTTTATATGTTTCAGGCCCGTTTCCCTGGTACTGCAACCAGTTGCCTTCTTTCTCAAAAAACTGATACCTTAATGAAACTTCAAAATGTTCACTAATTGAATAAATAACGTTGGCACTTATACGATATTTGATCTTGTCCGATAGATTGTACACCACAAATGCATTTTTTTCGCTCATGAGCGACATATCTCCAAATGAACCCAACAATTCTATCCAAAGCTTTCTCAGAACCTTTGTCCCCAGCATTTGCTGAAAAACAATATTCGTTTCCTCTTCTTCAATTAAACCCTGTATGGCCGTCTGCCCATAAAAATCAAGATTACCCAGGGGATAATACATGAAAGAAAGACTATATTGCTGTTGAATTCTTCCGTTCAGATTGGAATATGCTGCAGAAAGACCCAGGTTTAACCATTTCAATTGCTTTGACAAGCCCAGTGAAGCAATATAACCGGAATAAGATGTATCTGTAATTTCATTTGATTGATATGTTATTTTCAGGGTTTTATAAGCATCATGAAGTAAATGAAACGCAGGGATAAGCCTCCAGTCATCAGCAAATGGAATAACCAGGTTTGTATACAGTTGGTTCTGATAAATTTTATAATTATATTCAATATCTTTCAAATTAGATGGCGCGGCAATTGGAAACCGAATACTCTCTCTTTTATCAATGATCAGGTTGCTGTATCCCAGATACCACGAAACACCTTTTGAGATATTTAAATCAAGGCCCAGGTGCGTATAGTAATTGTTGCCATACAGATCTTCCATACCAAAGATCTGTTGCCCGCCCCTTGGGTTTCGTTTTTCATTCTTATTATAGTTATTCGAAAAGGTGGGGCCGGTTTCAAGATATACCATTTTCAGGATCTTACTTTTCTTCAGGCCCAAATTCGACAGCATCTCCGGAGGAAAATCCCTTTTCACCTTCTCCGCCTCATTACTTTGCCCTGTATAAAGATAACTATAGTACAAATATTCCTTTGCCATCTTGCTTTCCCCGTTAAATGTCAACGACTTACGGAATTCCGGAATAGCCATAAAGTATTTCTCCAGGTTAAAATAGGATACACCCATTCTTATCCTCAGGTAATAATAATCGTAACCGGCTTTTAATCCCAGCTTAGCCCAGTAAATGACTTCCTGCCATTCTCCTGACTGGTAATGCTCCAGTGTTTTCTGGTCAATGGTTTTAAAATCCACTTCCCCCTCTGAAAAGGAGAGCAATGGAAGCAGCATAGCTATAAATGCAAGAAGTCTTATTTTATGCATTTTGCTTCAAAGGCTTTATTATGTGTTTTTACCTGTATGCTTTGGATGACATTATCTTCCACGCGTATATCGAACCTGAATTCTTTCTTTACAATCTTCCTGAACATCAGGCGAGTCTTTGAGCGCATATGCACCTTGCTATCTTCGAAATCATCTTCAAAACTCAGGTATTTCATGCTATACACAACCCTGATCACCTGGAAAAGTGGTGCAAAGAAATCCTGTATAATACCCATGAAGTGCGCAGGGATTACGTTTGCGGGTAAAGTGTCTTTAATTTTCAAGTCCTCATAGTAGCCATATACGACTTTAAAAGCAGCAAGGTAGAAGTAATACAAGAGAGACTTGCGGTTCCCTTCAAAGAAAGTAAAATAATGGATCCCCTCATCTTGTTTAAAGTAAGCTTTGGACCCTGTCCTTATACAATAAATGAACATATTGTTAAAAATGTCGGTCCTGACTTCCCATTCTTCCTTCATTTGCGTCTGCTGCTGCAGATCTTTCACCTGGAATTTCAGGCTCTGGCCAGGAACAAAATGGAAGGCTCTTTTCAGGGATTTATTGACCTGGATATTGGACACAAGGCATTCCTGTTGTGGCACATCAAAGGTAATCAGCTCATGCCTGCTCTCATTTCTTTCCATATAGAACCCAAATGGGTATTCCCTGGTTTTTGATCCGATAAAAGGGTCCTTCTGCACCTGGAAATGAAGATGGGGCTTTGGTGATCGACCACTATTTCCACAGGTAGCCAGAAGGTCTCCTTTTTTGACAAAATCTCCCTTGGCAACCTTAAAACTGTCTTTCTTCAAATGGCTGAGTTTGGAATACAGGCTCTCAGCATGTTTGATAATGATGGTATTGCCCCAGTTCTGTTTCAGGTTCACATCACCAATGGGATTATCATCAATGCCATCCATAATTTCCACCACCCAACCATCTGCCGGAGCAATAAGAAGTTTATCATAACAATAATAATCGCTCAGCTTAGATCCGGAACCTTTAAAAGTCAATCCGCCTTCATCAACGATCTCGAAGTCCAGTGCGTGTTTCCATTCGCCTTTATGGGTATAGGGGCCCTCATAGCCCTGGGTCACTTTCCATTCACCCCAGAAGGGCAAAGAAAGGCTAAGTAAGCTCGTTTCATCAAATCTTTCCTGGTAGTTCAGGCGATTATAAAGGTTTTTTTCCGGTGAAAATTTCTGTACGGTAACCAGCTCCGGCTTATGGTAGAAGCGTTCCCTGAATTTCAAAATATAAAGGAAAAGCAAAACGATAAAGTTGAATGGCAATGAATAGATGGACAGCTGAAATATAGAGAACAACATGGTGGTACTGGTAATCACAATAGAGACCAATGGGGTAAGTAGTACAACCCATAAAAAGGAATACCTTGAAGGAATGACAAAAAAGCCACCAACGGCAATCGCAGTCAGGATAAAATTGAAGCCGATATAGCTATAGTTCAGATCGCTGAAATTCGCCCCTACCAGTGAATAAAAATAATAAGCCGAGAAAAATCCAAGCAAAGAAAGCGTAAAAGACAACCTGGAATAGATGAGTAATCCTATGGCAATCAAAAAACCTGGGAAAAGGTGGTATTGAAAGAGAATAGCTCCAAGTGACCTGAAGTAGATTTCAAATGCTTTGGGCAGGTTTAATGTCGAAAACCAGTTGTACACTCCAAGCATTATCGGGCCGCCCATGTCATACATTTCATTCAGCGCAAACACACCGCTTTCGCTGAGATGCAAAGCCTCAAAATTCCGGGTAGCCAGGGTCAGCATCCAGATGGAAAGCAGGAAAGGTACACTCAGGAATGGCAAACCGTACTTGCCGATCACTCCCTCAAGCATCACGGTTATAAAAAGGGTTAGCAGTGCAGTAAAACTAAGAATGATGAAAAACTCAAGATTCGGCTGGTAAAAGACACCCAGGCCCAGGCCGACCAGCAAACTGTTAAATCCATAATACCCGGCTTTGATATTATTTTTATTAAAACCAACCTGGTAAGCCACAAAATTGGAAATCAGCACAGACAGCATACCAGCGATACCTGCATAAACATCAAAAAATGTAACGGCGATCAGGATGATGGCGAACACCAGGTTATTTGAAAAAAATACCTGGGCATAGGAATTGACTATACTGCTGGCAAAACCCGGGTAAATTGATTTTATTTTACTGATCATACTGAGGATCTCAATTTATCTTATTTACATGCTTTCCAGGGCCTGGATCAGCTTGTCATTAATTGTTTCTGCGATTTCGGCCAGCTCCTCACTACCGGTGATCCTCATCATGGACACAGCGTTGACACAGGCCACCTCGGATTTTCCATCTTCCCTTTCAAAAACGATCACATTACAGGGCAGCAGGATACCAAGGTATTCTTCCATTTGCAAAGCTTCGTGAGCGAATCCGGGATTGCAGGCACCAAGGATATAATACTTTTTGTAGTCAATCCCCAGCTTCTCCTTAAACTTCTCCTTCATATCGATCTCTGTGATCACGCCAAAGCCAATGTTTTTCAGGGCTTCGATGGTTCGGTCATAAACCTCCTTAATGGGGGCGTTGATTGTTTTGTTGAAATAGTAATCCATTATTGTTAAACTGTTAAATTGTTAAATTGTTAAACTGCTAAACTGTTAAATTCTGGTCACTGGTCACTGGTCACTGATCCCTGATCCCTGATCACGCAGATGCTCAGGCAGCCTCTCCATATCGTTCAACTGATCCAGTGTCTCAGACTCCCGAATAACATGCACCTCTCCGCCCTGATCGATCATGACGATCTTGGGCCTGAGGGTAATGAACTGCATCCATTGGGTCATGTTGTAGGCTCCTACCTGATGGATCACAAAATGATCACCTTTGTTGAGTGGGGGCAGGTTTACACTCTCCCGGATCACATCGATATTCATGCAAAGCGGTCCGTACAAAACTGTCTCTTCCGAATAATGGTTGAACGCCTGTGCAGGGCTGACCTTGTGATCATAC
>JAUXCL010000184.1 GCA_030618905.1 Bacteroidales bacterium
TCAAGCACGAGATATTTTAATTCCGATACCTTAACATAGCCGCTATATAGGTGAGAGAGCATTCTGCCAGGCGTACAGATCACCACATCCGCACCTTCTGTTAATGCCTGCTTCTCCGCAATGAATGAGGTGCCATCTGTACCACCATAAATAGCAATTGAGCTTACAGGTGTAAAATAAGATATTCCCTCCAGATGCTGATCAATCTGCATGGCCAGTTCCCGCGTAGGGACAATTACCAGTGCTTTTACATTCCCGTCCTGTTCTGCATTGATGATCTTATGTACTATGGGCAGGACAAATGCAGCAGTTTTCCCGGTGCCTGTTTGCGCGGACGCAATGATATCCTTGCCCTTCATGATGAGTGGAATGGCCTGCTCCTGCACCGGGGTAGCTTTCTCGAAACCAATTACTTCAATGCCTTCGAGAAGGCGTTCGTCTAAATTAAAATCTTTAAAATTCACGGGAATAAAAGTAGTTAAAATTCATGTATCCTGATAAATTGATGCTGAGTCCGGTTAAGCCTCATCATGGATGTGGCAAGGAAATTGCAATCCTTTAATGAAACAGCTAATTTTAGTTATATTGAGATGCATTAATTATTAACGGATTAAATGCCTTTTACAAATGATCAAATTAATCCCAATCATATTTCTGATCTTAACACTCAGTCCCCAAAATGCTTATGCTCAGGGTGATATGCCCAATGATTTCAGGATTGGCATTTTTAGATTTTACTATACAATGGATAATGAAAAAAGGAACATGCCAATTTCAAGCCCATTCCTGCCAGGGACAGACTACCCATCGAGCGAGTTAAATGTTTATATAAAGAATGGCGTAAATACCATACAAGATTACCGCATTCCATCACCATGGTTCCATGAAGATAAAGTGACCGGGATATTAAACCTGCTCAACAATCTAAATGAATACTATGGGTCGGAGATCAAACTGATGACCAATTCAAAGACATATTTCATGCCTTTAAATAATGATTCTGGAGGCGGGGAGAATGTATATAATAACATCTCATCGGATGGGGAAACAGGAAGTGGAAAACATGCTTACAACAGTTTCAAACCCAGGCCGCATTATGATAATTTGATAAATACTATTTATTCAAGCCCTGCTTACCAGCACTTGATCTGGGGGCATCAGGTTTCAGAAGAAGCAGCCTACTACCACCCTTTTTACTCCACTATGGATCTTCCAAATAAGGATAATTTGATTTATGTAGAAGTACCACCCGGCAATGTTGGGAGTGCGTTGGCATATTTTAAGGAAAGTCTTGCTGCGAAAAGTGTGTATAATCAGAAATTTATCCTCATGGAAGGGTATCATGGCAGGGCAGTATTACCTGGAGCAACTGAGACGCAAGGTATTTATTATGCACCGGATTACTTGCCTTTATTGGATAAAAATGATCCCAGGGATGTGTGGTTTGAGGGATCTTATAACCGCTGGGAAGGTTCAAAGTGGTTTAAACAAGAATACAGCAATATCTTTAAGCCAGGAAATAAGAATTATCATTATTTGGGAAAATTTGAATCTGTCGATTATGCAAAAAAATTTACAGATAATGTGCAAAAAGTAATCACCGTATCTCTATCCCGTCCGAAAAATGGTAAAATTACATGGGATTCAATAACATATTATCGTTATCATGCCAATCTGAACATTAAAAACGCGAATTGGCTGTGGTTCCAGGTATATACTTCCATTATTCATGGGGTAGATGGCATCTGGTTCTGGAATGTCAGGGATTGTTGGGACAGGAATGATCCGGGTGATGTGGCACGGAACAAAATGAGAGTTAATAATGATCCGGCAAGATATGAAGAAGAAAATTTTTATGATCACTACACAAATTATTTGGCTCCGATCATTAAAGAAATGAGATATCTTGTCAATCATAACCTGCTCAGTACGGATGAAACAAGCATCTTATTTGCTAAAACAACACAGAAAGATGTAAACAGCATTCTGGATGATCCCAAATCCTATATATTTAAAGGTAACCATGATGGAAACTGGGATCTGCTGAATCAAACCAAAGACAATCACCAATCTGAAGTCTATGGCTTACGGTATACCATCCGGTCGAACGGTACTGAGACGATCATGATCATTTCCAACCCGCTGGATGTCCCCATTGAAAGTGTCCGGCTTGATTTTAGCCGGATCAGGGATTCACGAATCCAGGATGCCACTGGCATCCACCTTTTATTCAAAGGGAAAGAAAAATGCAGGTCCTATCGGTATCCTCGCATCACAAATAAGAACTACAAAACAGTCAGGAAATCAAATTTTGATTTTGACACGCCCATAGACGAGGTGCCATATGTGAATATCAGCAGAAAGTATAATTTCAAAAAGAAAGAGCTTTCCTTAAGTTTTGGTCCTTTGGATGTACACGTGATTCACTTTGGAGTGGTATCAACCAGTGACCAGTGATCAGATATCAAGGCATTCTGCATTCAAAAAACCCCCCGGCACCGAAGCGCCAGGGGGAGATCCACTTGTCATACTAACTAAAACCTGAAAATTAATGTTGAATTATTACAGAATTGTTATAATTTCCTATTATGGTTGATACAGCCAGGTTTGCTATACCCTGTTGGTAATGTCTGGTATAGTTCCCGTCTCCAACCTGTACCTGTGTGGCATCATGCTTATAGCCACCCTGGCTTTGTACTGCATAGTTACCATCGCCATATTGCAAAGGAAGCATGTCATTTCCATTGGTCAGGTGCTCGGCAGTATTTCCAATTTGCCCGAATGCCCATGGTGTGACCGATATGAGGATGAGCGTAATTAGTATTTGTTTCATCGTCAGTTAAGATCCAGGTTTAATAGTTTTAGGGCTTACATTACATTTGTCGGCCTTCAGTATACAAAATAAATACAAATAGGGGTTGTATGCAATGGGTGTTTTTACTGCAATTACCTGACTGTGAACAGGGTAGGGTGGTGAAATCTGGTAGGTACTAGTACCTGAATCAGTCGACTGTTAACTTTTTCCCCTTGCTTTTCGCTCATATATAACTTATCTTTAGATACGTATAATTTAAGACACGTATTTCTTTCCTAATCAAATCAGAATAGCCATGAAAACTTCTATTGGTCGTTTACTGGCGATACCACTACTGCTGGTATTGTCTGCTGGACTCAGTGCTCAGAATATTGACTGGGGCGATGCCCCGGACCCCGCTTTCCCGACCCTTGCCAAAAATAATGGTGCACACCACATGATCGTATCCGGTATTTTTTTAGGAGCTGGTATTGATGCTGAAATTGATGGTCAGGTAGCCACCGGGATGTCAAGGGGTGATGACTATAATGGATTGGACGACGCTGACGGTGTCATCTTTAACTCCTGGTTGATTGCCGGACAACAAGCCTCAGTGATCGTTATTGCCTCTACCACGGGATTTTTAAATGCCTGGATGGATCTGAATGTGGATGGTGACTGGCTGGATGCAGGGGAACAAGTCTTTCTGGATGTTCAGCTGGTGGCGGGACATAACATCCTGACAATCAACGTGCCTGCTACTATTCCTCTCGGTTTGCCTGCTACATCGCGATTTCGTTTCAGCACCCAGGGGGGACTTTCGTTTACAGGTATGGCCATCGACGGTGAAGTGGAGGATTATGATGTAATCCTCGGTATGATCCCCTCCACTGAAATCATGATCGATCCGGATCCGACAGGATTATTTACTCAGAATGAAATATCCGTAGCCATAATACCAGGGCAATTATTTGGCCCACCGGATCTGATAGTCGCCGCCTATAATGATGAACCATTTCCCGGCGGTCCTGGCATCGGTATCAGTTACAGTACTGATGTTGGGGGTACCTGGGCAAACACGCATCTGCCTTATCCTGTAAGTGGTGTTACGGGAGTCGTTCTTGTTGATGCATTTGATCCTTCAGTCGCCTTGGATGACCAGGGAAATATTTATGCCGCCCATATATCATCTGATGCGAATTGGTGGAACGGGCCTGTCACCGGGCTCTATGTGCACAAGTCAACAGACGGTGGGCAAACCTGGCCGGGCTATGTGGCTGTTGATGAAAAAGGTGCACCTGTTGCTGGCACTGATACAGCTTATCGTTTAAATGACAGGGACCAGATCATTTGCGACCGGTATCCCATGAGTCCCTATCATAATAATCTTTATATCGCCTGGATCCAGGACCGTGGCTGGAATATGCCATCTCCCTGGAGTGATATTTATTTTTCCTATTCCAATGATGCAGGGGCAAGTTTTAGCCCGGCTTACAGGATCAATTCATGGATAAATGATATGGGCAATATGCCCACCCTGGATGTTGGTAAAGATGGTACTATCTACGTTGCCTGGATGAATTATAATGTACAAAGCGGTGGGCAGGGCATCATCTTCCTGGACAAATCATCTGACGGAGGTATTACCTGGGGGCCTGACATACCGGTCGACACGATCAATCTTCCGCCTTTACATCTGAATGGCAATACCGATGCAAGAGCTAAAGGTGCACCGGTCATCCGTGTGCTTCCTTCGGACCCAAATCACCTGTGTATTGTTTTTGCAGAAGATCCTGATGGAACAGGACCTGATGAGGCTGATATCTTTATGAGAACATCCACTGATGGGGGGAACACATGGCCCATGAGCGCTAAGATCAGGGTAAATGATGACAATACCCCAAATGGTCAGATCCTGCCCTGGATGAGCATTAAACAAAATGATGTCATCGACATTGCGTGGTATGACCGGCGTTATGACGTGACCAACAAAATATTTGATGTTTTCTTTACCTATAGTACGGATGGCGGATTAAGTTTTGCCCCCAATGCGAGGGTGAATCAATTCCCTTTCTATGCAGCATTTGTGATGAAAACCGGAGATCAATGGTTTGGAGAATACCTTGGCCTGGCGACTGATTACAATGATGCCTTTATTATACATACGACCAATAATTACGATCAACTGGGGGATGTGATTTTTCTTCCATGGCCTAATCCTGAAGCATACAAAGATTGGGGTGATGCACCGGATCCTTCATATCCCACATTGTCAGTAAATCAGGGTGCCAGCCA
>JAUXCL010000128.1 GCA_030618905.1 Bacteroidales bacterium
ACCGCATTTTACATTTTCTGATGAGGTATAAAATCGTAAATTGTATCATCGCATACAGTTCATTTAGTAAATACAAATTCTGGAGAAGATACAAAGCCCCAGAGAAAATTATTGATCATGAAAGCAAACGTTAAATACACTATCCACACCATAAAGACAAAAGACAAAAGACAAAAGATAAAAGATAAGAGATAAGTGGAGCGAGGTGAAGCCGAGCGACATCCCGCCAGAGGCGGGGATATATGAAGAAAATGGTGCTGTAGTGCTGGCAGTACCTGATAAACAATCCCTTAATGGGGCAAAACTTGCATAAAAATGAAAACTATTTCCAAAATCATCGTTTTGACAACCACATTGATGATGATTAGCTGCTTACAGGTACAGGATAAATCAGATAAAGATCAATTTACCGGTTTGTGGAAACTGCATATACTTGAATTTAAGGATCCTGTATCAGGAAAATATAAAATGTATAAAGATGGTTTGCAGGGATACATACTTTATGACGGGAAAGATAATATGGCCGTTCATTTAACCTCAAGAGGCTACCAAAATCCCGATATTGCCTTTCATGATATTCTTGATTCAGCCTCTATTGAGGAGCTCCGGCACCGTTCACAATCCTATGTTTATTTTGCTAAATATAAGGTTCTCGAAGATGAAAAGAAGGTTGAACATGCCCGCATTTCCCATTCCAATCCAAACGAATGGAATTTAACGGTGCAGCGGTGGTATGAATTCAAAGGAGATACACTGGTTCTGATAACGGTTGAAAATACGAATTCACCCCTGCGGGTGAAATGGATTAAATACTTACCCTAAATCCTTAGCGATGAAAAAGCTGAAAGTGTTAACCAGAATAATCATCCTGATTACCTTTTTGATCAGTTGCTCATTGCATGGTTTTTCACAATACCAATGGATCAACCCACTGCCCCAGGGTAACTCGCTGAAAAAAGTAATCTTTCCTTCTGAAAACGTGGGTTACGCTTTTGGATATCACGGAACTGCCTTAAAAACACTGGATAAAGGAATTCACTGGAGCATCCTTAATACCGGAACAACTAAAAGTCTGAACGATGCTTATTTCATTGATGAAAACTTCGGCTTTGTCGTTGGGGATTCAGGCACCATCATATTTACTGAAGACCAGGGGGTAAATTGGACAGTCTCACATTCCGGGATCAGTGAAGAACTATATGCAGTATATTTCACTGATAATCTTCATGGATATTCCTGTGGACAGAATGGGATGATTATTAGAACCATGGATGGTGGTCAAGAATGGGATACCTGTTATAGTCCTGTTACAACAAAACTATACTCCATTGATTTCCCTGATGAAATGACTGGTTATATTGCTGGAGGTGAAGGATCAGGTGGCGGCATGGGATATGTACTTAAGACCAATGATGGTGGGATGAATTGGAACCTCTTAAGTAGTGAGCTTAATGAAAGTTTTTATTCCATTGAATTCACAGATCCATTAACCGGGTATGCGGCAGGCAATTTCAGCTATATCTCAAAAACGATTGATGGGGGCGATACCTGGACCACCCTGGATAATCCCAATAACCATCTCAGTGCTCATATTCGAGCGATAACTTTTGTCAATCCACAGGTTGGCTACACCTGTGATGTTCAGGGGCATGTCATGAAAACTGAAGATGCGGGACTTTCATGGGAAAACCTTAACACAAATACAAGCAGCATCCTGTTTTCAATAGGCGACATCATAAATAATTCCGTATGCACGGTGGGAAGTGGTGGCCTGACAATGGTTTCCAGTGAAGATGGACTCAGTTTTATTCTTACTTCTACCGGTACCAGGAATGGTTTGTATACTATTAATGAAACTGATGCTGATCACTTATTTATCCTTGGGCATGAAACTTTGATTAAAAGCACAGATGGAGGTGCTAACTGGGAAACTCAAATCATCCCGGAGCTCCAGGGCTGCATGTCAGCACATTTTATCGACACCGAAACTGGATATGCACTTATCAGCTGGGGAAAGATTTATAAAACGACAGATGCAGGACTAACCTGGGCCCAGGTTTATAAATCAGGGAAAGCAAGTTTTTATAGCGATATTCATATGGTTAATAAAACATTAGGATTTGCTGTGGGTGGAGGACAGAGTCCCGGTGGTATTACCTGGGGGACATTGCTAAAAACAAACGATGGTAACAACTGGATTAATCAAGATTGCCCTGCTAATAATATGCTATTTAAAGTTTATTTTCTTAATCTTTCACAGGGATTCCTATTGGGTGTAGACGGCCAGTTATTCATAACAAATGATGCCGGGGCCAGCTGGTCAATAAATCCCTTAAGCACCTCCTATCACCTGATAGACATGGTGTTCGTTGATGAATATATTGGTTATATGATTGCAAATTACTACTGGGCCAATAATCAAATATTTAAGACACTGGATGGTGGTTTGAATTGGAAACTCATCTATGAGGATAGTTCGACAATTTATTCAAACGCACTCAAATCAATTCATTTCTATAATGAACAAGCAGGCTATGGGGTTGGAATCAATGGTCGGATCATAAAGACCATGGATGGCGGATCAAGTTGGCTGGTTCTTGATGGAGGCACTAATAATTGGCTTAATGAAGTGTTGATGACAGATGATTCATCTGGATACATAATTGGTGAATACGGGACAATATTATCCTTCGGGAATAACAATATGGGTATTCCAAATGTCATCACGCATGGAAATATTGGCGTACTATGCTATCCAAACCCATTTATTGATATCATTCATTTTGAACTCTATAGTAATAGCAGGGAAGAGATCATTATTGAAATTTATGATATCACAGGAAGACTGGTTTTTAAAGACCAAATGATCATTGGTAAAGGCCAGCAGACGATTGAGGTTAGCCCAGGCCATCATTTAAATACCGGGACCTACTTTTACAAAATCAATGGGGAAAATATCTTCAATGCCGGAAAGATCATAAAACCAAAATAATTTTCGTGAACATGCAAATTCATTTTATTACTTTTGCCACGAAATGAGTAAACTTGTTAATAAAATAACAATTCAGGCATTTGCTTATCTGGTGATTGGCATTATGGGTATACTTATTGCCAATAAGGCGGTGTTCATGCATACCCATAAAATGGCTGATGGAACAATCACGGTCCATTCACATCCCTATAATAAAGCAAATGATTCCAATCCGTTTAAAACACACCATCATCAAAAAGTTGAATTCTTGTTTTATACGTCGTTGGAACTTCTTTTCCCGCTGCTATTTCTGATTTATTCATTCCTGCTTCTATCTACGTCAATAAAGCGTGCATATTCTTTAACAAATAAATACTTTCCTGCTTACCTCATGGCACCTCATGGCAGGGCCCCTCCCCGATAATAATACCTCAAGGAAACAAATCCAAACCATCATTCTTACTTACAATTTATCAGGTTACCCGGGCATACCACTGGCAATTGTGCTATCCGCCCCTTAAGTAACATAAGTATAGATCAATGAGAATATGAAAAAAGCACTTACTCTAATTACAATAGTTACTTTTCTTGCAATCCAAATCGGTTTTGCACAAAAAACAAAAACAGACGCGAATATCGTTGGACATGTTATTGACCATCATGGCGAACATATTCCATTTGCAACTGTCAGCCTGGTTGGAACTACCATTGGGACGACAACGGATGGGACCGGTCATTACCTGTTGGTTAACTTACCTGAAGGGGATTTTATAATAAAAGCACAGTGCCTGGGTTGGAAACCAAAAGAAGTCGCTGTAACTACTAAAGCAGGAAATACCATGGAAATACAATTTCAGCTTGAAGATGACATCCTGGGGCTGGAAGAAATAGTTATTACAGGTGACAGGAATGAAACCAAAAGAACGGAATCCTCAACCATTGTCAATACGATAACACCTAAAATTTTCAACACAACACAATCAGTGACTTTAAGCGAAGGGCTGAGCTTCAGTCCTGGCTTACGAATGGAGGCCAACTGCAATAATTGTGGATTTTCCCAGCTAAGGATAAACGGAATGGAAGGGCCATATTCCCAGATATTGGTTAACAGTCGTCCAATATTCAGCGGACTTGCAGGTGTTTACGGACTGGAATTGATTCCAACCAATATGATAAAACGGGTTGAGGTAATCCGTGGCGGGGGTTCAGCATTATATGGTAGTAATGCCATTGCCGGAACAGTCAACCTGATCTTGAAAGATCCCATTAAGAACTCATTTGAATTTGGTCTGAATGCCGGCCTGGTTGGCGTAGGAGTTGATGGTTCTGATAAACCTGCAGAAGATTACAGTGTAACATTTAATTCATCACTTATTACAAGCGACGGTAAAGCAGGAATGTCACTTTTTGGATTTTATCGTAACCGGGATCCTTTTGATGCCAATAATGACGGCTATTCTGAATTGACCTCAATTAATAATATCACTGTTGGAACACGTCTTTTCCACAGGCTGGGAACAAGAAGCAAATTAAACCTGGACTTCTTTCATATTAATGAACAAAGAAGGGGCGGTGACAGGCATGATTATGTTGTCCACATGTCAAGCATAGCCGAAGCACTTGACCATAAAATAACCACAGGGGCTTTAACCTGGGATATGTTCTTCAGAGAAAATGATTTACTCTCAGTATATGCTTCAGGCCAGACCGTTAATAGGAATTCTTATTATGGCGCAGAACAATCATTGAGCGATTATGGCAAGACGGATGACTTTTCATATACCGTTGGAACTCAGTATAATATGAAATTCAAACGCTCAAATCTTGTAATGGGTATTGAAGATATTGGTTCATGGCTTAAAGACATAAAACAGGGCTATCCTGACATCGAAAATGTGACTATCGATCCAGCTGATTCCAGCATCCATGTTCCATATACTGAAAATGTAATCATTGCTAATCAATCGACCAACACACTGGGGATATTTGCACAGTATGAGATAAATGTCAGCAAGCTTATGTTTTCTGTTGGTGGAAGATTCGATCATTACAGCATTAAGGATAAAGTAAAAAATGATCAGGAAAAGAATGGAAATGTGATTAGCCCCAGACTTACCATTAAATACGATATTGTGAAGGCTCTTCAGGCCCGTGTAAGTTATTCACAGGGATATCGTGCCCCCCAGATATTTGATGAAGACCTGCATATTGAAACATCGGGAGCAAGACGAGTTATTCATGTGAATGATCCGGGTTTGAGGCAGGAAACAAGTCATAGTTTTATGGCATCTCTGGATTTTAACAAACAACTTGGCAAATCCTATGTGGGGTTTTTGATTGAAGGGTTCTATACAAAATTGAATGATGCCTTTGTGAATGAATATGCGGATCCCCAGGAAGATGGAACAGTTTATTATATAAGGACCAATGCTGAAAACGGTGCTGTGGTTCAAGGGATAAACATGGAATTAAACTGGGCCCCTTCTGCAAGATTTTCCGTGAAGGGAGGGTTCACGATCCAGAGCAGTAAGTACGAAAACCCACAGGAGTTTGATGAGAGGAAATTTTTCCGTACCCCCAATGATTATGGTTATATTGTTCTTGATTGGGCACCTTATAAAAAGCTTGGTATTTCCTCCTCCGGTGTATATACAGGGACAATGCTGATCCCCTATTTTGGGCCAGGGATTCCTGAGCATGAAGAAGGAGAACTCCGGGAATCTCCGGGTTTCTTCGACCTGAGTTTTAAAGTTCGGTATAATATCCCTATCAACGGAGCAACGCTTCAATTATTTGTTGGGATAAAGAATGCTTTTAACTCCTATCAATCTGATTTTGACCGGGGGCCTTACAGAGATCCGGGTTATGTTTACGGACCATTGAATCCCAGGACTGTATTCTTCGGGCTGAAATTTGGGAATTTGATAAGATAATTTTCAAGGCTATCACATTTCCCTCACATCCACGTATGATCCGCTTTCATAACCGAGGGCTTTTTCGAAACCCTCAATCAGCATAGGTGCTGCCGAGATCGCATCTGGCATATCTTCAGTATACCTGGCTTCCTGCAACCTTTTTATCGTTGGATATTTATCAGTTTCCGTAATCTGATAAATAGTCTCCTGGATCTCGCTGTCGATCAGCCCTGGTGCAAATGAGGAAAAATGTGTTTCAGGATGCTCCCGGGCATAAATATTCATCAGCATATTCAATCCTGCCTTCGACATGGAATAAGGCCCCCAGCCAGGAGTACTCCTTAAAGCAGCCTTTGAGGACATCCCAATAACTTGTTTGATTTGAATATCCATACCAAAAAGTGTATCGAGCAAAACTTTATTCGACCATACATTGACCTCCATAACCCTCTTCATGCCTTCGACATCAATTTCGCTCATCCATTTGATGTCGCCAAGAATGCCTGCATTCAAAACAAGCAAATCAATGTTCCTGACATTATTAAGATGCTCAGGAATAATTTTCCTGACCTTATCATGTGATGAGAGATCCAATTGTAAATGTTTATAGTTATTGTACTTTGCCAATTCTTCAGCCTCCCTCCTGCTTATGCCCCACACCTCAGCACCACGACTTAAGAATTCATTGGCAAGCCCTAGCCCTATTCCTGAACTTGTTCCTGTAATGAGTATCTTCTTTTGATCATGCATAGTGATCACAAAAATAGAAACAATATTATGTTATATGAGGAGCATTCTTATTAATTTAGCATATGATCACCAAAACATTCAGCACGAAGGCATTTAGCCATGAATAAAAGCTCAGGCACCGACATCTATAAGGTTGATTCTTTGGAGCACTTTCTCGGGAAGTTTGATGCTACAAACCTTGCCCTGCTAATCGATGAAAATGTCAATTATCACTTCGGGGCCTGGTTTGAGCCATACTACAAATTCATTATTCCTTCCGGAGAAGAACAAAAAAACATTTCAACGATTGATCATGTAATTAGATTTCTAATGGATTCCGGAATTGACCGGAAAGGAAGCATTATTGGCATTGGAGGAGGGGTGGTCTGCGATATCACCGGATTCGCAGCATC
>JAUXCL010000081.1 GCA_030618905.1 Bacteroidales bacterium
AATGTGAAGGCTCCGTATTTACATTTTCTTCAGGTTCAGGTTGATGACGGGAACAATGGCCGTCTGGATCCTGATGAAAGCGCCGACCTGCAGGTCAGTATCAGTAATGATGGCAGGGCTGCAGCCGAAAATGTGAAAGGGGAATTACAATCATTAAGTGAATTTGTCAGCATTGAAGGAGTTTCGTCCATGGCTTACGGTAATATCGAAGCCGGTCAGGTTGCATCCCAGCCTTTTAAAGTTAAGGCTTCTGCAAATACCTTAAATGGCTATGAATCAAAATTTTTGTTGAAAATAACCGATGCTGCCGGCCTGGAAAGAACAGATACTTTCCAGATCATGGTTGGCAAAAAGCCGGTATTGATCGTTGATATGGATCCTGAAAACCATTCAGGACCAACTATGCATCTGACACTGGAAGAGATGGGTATTTATAATGAATACACCAGGGCTTTCCCCAATTCCCTGGACAATTATCAATCGGTTTTCCTTTGCCTGGGCATACATTTCAGCAATTATGTGCTTACCGAAGAACAGGGTAATTTCCTGGCCTCATATCTGAACAATGGGGGCAAGATCTTCCTGGAGGGCAGGAGAACCTGGGGCGAGGACCCACAAACTGCAGTCCATCCAATGTTTAATATCGGGTTCGTGGATATGCCTTTCATGTTAGAAGTGATCCAGGGGATTGACAGTACTTTCACAGAAGGAATGGGATTTGATAATCTGGCTTCACCGCCCTTTAACTATTATTACCTGGAACCCATATCTCCGGCATATACCATACTGGAAAACCAGGCCGACAAATATTCCTGTGCAGTGGCATATGATGCCGGGGATTATAAGACAATCGGAACGATCTTCGAATTTGGCGACCTGCTTGATGATACTTCTTTGAAAGCCGATCTTCTGGAACAGGTGCTGTTCTTTTTTGATATTCGCTTATCCACTATTGGGATTGATGAGTACCGGGCCAATGAAATGCTTTCTTCCACTTTCAATTACCCAAACCCTTTTAAAGACCGGACTTCGATTAGGTTCACCCTTGCTGAAGAGCACAAAGTAAGCCTTGCCATTTATAACATGAGCGGGCAACTGATTCAAACCCTTATCCAGGATAAGACGTTTCCTGAAGGAACTCATGCCGTTCAATGGGATCCTGCAGGCAAGGAACTGCCCAATGGGATCTACTTTTATCGAATTGTCAGCCATCAACAGGTTTTAACCCGAAAAATGATCCGGATTCAATAAGAAACTTGTGTCCCGGTCACAAAATGTTATAATCGTATATTTGTAAATACGATAAAAATATTTTCCATGAAAAAAATACCTTTTCTGCTGATCATCCTATCATTCCTTTGGCTTGGGGCCGGGAATTCTGATATCCTGGTTGAAGACCATGTACCCGGACAATTTATCATTCAGTTGAAGGTGGGCAGGGCTGATCAGGCAAGCCTGGTGCTTGATAAGTTTACCAATGCATTTGACTTTGCAGGGATGGAGATGACAAAGGTATTATCTGAAAGACTGAATATCTGGCTTTTTGAGTTTGACCAGGCAAAGATCTATTCAGATGTGCAGCTGTTGGATAAAGTGAAGAAATCTGATATCGTTCATCAGGCACAGTTCAATCATTATATCGGTATTCGCGAAACCGAGCCTGATGATCCGGAATTTCCTTTGCAATGGCACCTCAAAAATACCGGGCAGCTCGGTGGTGTGCCAGGTGCGGATATTGATGCTACGGATGCCTGGGATATTACGACAGGAGGATTAACCTCACTGGGTGATACGGTGATCATCGCCATCATTGATGATGGTTTTAACCTGGGTCATGATGACTTAGAATTCTGGGAAAACTACCATGAAATTCCCATGAATGGTATTGATGACGATAATAATGGGTTCATTGACGATTACCGGGGTTGGAATGCATACACCAGTACAGGGACAATAAGCTCCAATGACCATGGGACACATGTAACAGGTATTGCAGGTGCTATCGGGAATAATGGCATTGGGGTTTCAGGAATTAATTGGAATGCCATGATCCTTCCTGTGATGGGCTCTACTACCGTGGAATCTATTGCTGTCGAGGCCTATGCATACGTGTATGCACAGAGGGCCCTGTATAATGAAAGCAATGGGGCACTGGGTGCTTATATTGTCGTGAGCAATTGTTCGTTTGGCGTCAACTATGGAAACCCTGAAAATTATCCGGTCTGGGGCTCAATGTATGATTCGCTGGGGCAAATAGGCGTACTGAGTTCCGGGGCTACAGCCAACATGAATGTGAATGTCGATGAGGTTGGAGATATCCCAACTGCTTTTGACAGTGATTTCCTGATTGCCGTTACCAATACAACCCAGTCTGATGAGAAATACCTGGCTGCCGGATGGGGACCTGAGTCCATTGACCTTGGTGCACCAGGCAAGAATGTGTATTCTACCAGGCAGGGCAATATGTATGGATATAAAACCGGCACTTCCATGTCTGCTCCACAGATATCCGGTGCCGTGGCACTGATGTTTGCCGCTGCAGAACCGGATTTTATGGCATCCTATCACGAAAACCTCGCCGAGGTATCCTTGCTTTTCAAGCATTATATGCTGCAGGGTGTAGATTCCCTTCCTGACCTTGAAGGAATCACCGTCACGGGTGGCAGGTTGAATGTCAAAAATGCCATAGATCTCTTGTTGACACATGTGTTGGAAGCTGATACGGATTCCCTGAAGATGACCTTGCCCCAGGATTCAATCGACAGCGCTTCATTCAACCTGATAAGCACAGCAGATCTATCCCTGGCCTTTGAAATCAATACAGAAAATCTTCCTGGCTGGCTAAGCACAGAACCCCCTTCCGGAGTTTTGACTGCAGGGGGCAGCGCCAACATCATGGTTACATTTGATGCTTCGGGCGTTAACACCGGCATTTACCAGGCCACAATTGAAGCGCACAATATCCGTGGTGATAAAGTATTCATCATCGCAGAAATGAAGGTGACACCACCGGCCGGAGTCCCTGATGACCTCATAAAGCAGATTTCAGTGAAGGCTTATCCTAATCCTTTCAACACCCATACAAATATTGGATTTGATCTTGATCAGCAAAAGCATGTGGTATTGAATATTATTAACCAGCAGGGACAATTGATCAGGCGCTTACTTGATGCTGAAAAAGAAGCTGGTCTCCAGTACTTTACATGGGATGGCCGGGATGATACCGGAAAAACTATGCCTGATGGAATTTATTATTGCCGGATTAAAATTGGAGGAAACGCCGGAGTTATTAAGTTGATTTTAATGCATTAAACCTGAAGGTGAAACACTTTTCACTTTTTCCTTGTCAGCCAATACGAAGGATTCTGTATGACCTTGGCTTTCCATATTTCAAAATGAAGTTCTGTTTTTGCATCTGCCGGATCAGTATATATTTTTCCAATCTGCTGCATGGTAGATACTTTATCTCCCCTCCTGACAAATACATCTGTAAGGTTTGAATAAACGGTGAGGTACTCTCCATGCCGGATGATGACAACATTATTATAATTGGGAACAGTCATTACCCGGGTAACCTCGCCTTCGAATATTGCCCTTGCATGTTCTCCTTCCGTTGTGAGAATATCTATGCCATTGTTTTTAACCTTAACATGCTTAAGGATGGGATGGGGATGCTCTCCAAAAGTACCTGAAATAATGCCCCGGGCAGATGGCCATGGCAGTTTTCCTTTATTACTTGCAAAATTGGTGGAAAGCTCAAATTCCACTGGTGTAAGGGACATGTCATCAGCCTTTTTCATGGATACTTCCTTCTTGGCACGTTCTGCCGCCAGCCTGATCTCTTCGGCAATAATATTTTTAATGGCATTTTCCAGCCTTGCCGCATCTTTTTGCTTTTGCCTAAGATTTTGTTTCAGGTCTTTTTCCTTATTGCCCAGTTGAACAACGGTCGAGTTTAAAGCCTGTTTCTCTTTTGTAAGCACATCGTACTCTGCCATTAATTTATCCATTATCACCTTCTTGTCCGCTTTTTGTGATTCGTATTCCCGGACCTTTAAATCCAATTCAACCTGGGTTTGCTCTATCAGTTTGACCTGTGTTTTCCGGTATTCGCTATATTGCTGAAAGTACTTTAAACGCCGGTAAGCCTGGTTAAAATCCTCTGCTGAAAAAATAAACATCAGGCGGTCATAAGTATTTTTATGCTTAAAGGAGTAGTAAATCATCCTGGCATATTCTTCCTTAAGATTTTGCAGGTTTTTACTAAGCTTTCTGATGCTGTCGTTATTTAATTCAATCTGACGGTCAAGATAGGCCACTTCATTATCCAGGGTATTGATCAGGGATTCTCTTTTCTTGATCTGATTGTTCAGGATGATCAGTTCATTCAATGAAGTAGATCTTGTTTTCCTGGTTTGGGTAAGCAGTTGATTGGTGAATTTGATATCTTCTTCCAGTTTCTTCTTATCTGCCTCCAGTTGATTCTTGTTTTTTTGCGCAAATGCCTCTGAGCTGCCAAGGACAATTAGCATTATCATGCTAATATAAAATAATCTACATGTATAAATGAAGGCAAATTTCATTGTTATTCGATAGGTTCGAATTTAGAGGGTATTTTAAATGGAAAGCTCAGCGGTTTATTGATTACAGTCTTGGTGTACTTCACATCAACTTCAATTTTCTCTTCAATATTTTTTGAGAGTTCAAACAGCAGGGCGTAAGGAAATAGTTGATCTTCAACTTCCCGGAAATCACTGTAGAAAGCAGTAAGTTTTTTATTTTCTTTCTGGATCTCTTTAATGCAGATCCTTGTGATCTTAAAGGATTCAGGGTTAAGCCATATGGTTTGAATATAGACCCGGGGGGGCTGTTCTGATGTCTTGACATATTTCTTCAGCTTACTTCTTCCTAACGTATTAAGACGGTATTCCCGGCTATCGATCGATGCCCTGAATTTTGTGCGTTCATAAAAATGAAAATCATTACCGGTGATAAACGCTTGAAGGATATCGAAATCAATATTGGTTTTCAGAAAATTGTTAACGAAGTCATAATCACCAACAAAATATGTATTACTCAGGCGGTCCATGAACTTAACGGAGTCGTTGGTGATCATCAGGCGTGCTGCTTCAATACCAAGAAGCGGAGAGAAAGATATCCAAATAACACTATCCTTGCGGATCCTGATCTGACCCCTGAATTCTGTTTTTTTCTTCCCATAGCGGTAATCTGTTTTGAATTTGGCAGAAAACCAATCGAATTTCAATTCATTTTTACTTAATTGTTCGAACAAATATTCCGGGCCTTCTTCTTTAATGGGCTTCTTATAGGTACTCCTGGTTGTTTTACAGGAAAACAGAAAGACCATCAGGATAAGGAATAAGATACCCGGATAATGAGTAAGGGTAATTGCTGATTTGGGTTTATTCATAAAGTTTTTGGTCTTTAATCTTTTTATCCAGGTCCTCGGATGCCTCACCTTTACCTTTGGCTGCACGTTTCCAGTATTTTACAGCCTCATTGATACGGTCAAGCCTGAACAATACATCTCCATAATGTTCCAATACCTCTGCATTTTCTTCCTGGTGGTTCAGGATAGATTTATAAATCCATTCTTCAGCTTCCTCATATCGCTCCAGCTTATAAAGTACCCAGCCATAAGTATCCTGGTTGCTGCTGTTTTCAGGATCCAGTTCAACAGCTTTTCCTGCCATCTCCAAAGCTTTGTCCAGGTCACGGTTTTCTAAGGATAGATAATAAGCATAATTGTTCAGAACGATGGAGTTTTCAGGGTCTATCCTGAGCGTTTTGTCATACGTATCAAAAGCTTTTTCATCCTGGTCTGTCTGATGGTAAGCATCACCCAGGTAAGCATAAAATTGGGCGAGCAAGGCATCATTGCCAACCACGAATTTTACGCCTCTTTCCAGGTCATCGATGGCACCTGTATAGTCCTCCTTTTGAAAACTGGCTACCGCTGAAAATAAATAGGGTACAGGCTGGTTTGGGAACAGCTCAATGGCTCTTTTACTTTCATTGTACATGGCATCATAATCTTCGAGTTCCGCTTCAGTAAACAAAAGTTGTTCCCAGACGACATACCTGCTGCTGTCTATCGACAGGACCATCCGAAACTCACTCCGTGCTTCCTCAAATCGCTTATCACGAAATAAAAGGTCGGCATGAATGGAATAAGTTTTCGGGTCGTCAGGATGAGTCTCCACCAGGATCTCCGATAGCTCAAACCCCTCATCTTTCAGTTCTTCATAAAACTCCGATACAGTGTAATATGCCAATAGTATATTGATCTTGGTATCTACATCAAGTGATGGATTTGCAAATCCAAGCTTCAGTTGCTCGAATGATTTTTCTTTATCGCCACGTTTACGGAAATAATCTGCAAGGGAAATATGGATAAAGGGATTATCCGGATCAATTTCCAATATCTTCTGGTAGGCATTCAGGGCCTGCTTATCTTTACCATTGGCCAGGTATAGCTCAGCAAGCATTGCATAATACTTGTCGTTAGCAGGAAAAGCATCTCTTAGTTTTTCAAGTTCTTTGATGGCTTTGCCAGGCTCATTCTGCAAAAGGTAGATCTTTTGCTTTTGAATAGAAGTCTCTTCAGATATACCTATCTGTACTTCAAGTTCATTATAAATTGCTATTGCCTCATCATACTTGCCTGCGAATAAGTATGTAATGGCCAGGTCATAATAATACTTGTAATTGTCAGGGTACTTTTCAATAATTGACTTTTGTACAGCGATAGATTCTTCAAACTGGTGGTTTTGCTTATACAGGTTTGAAAGAAGTTTTTGATAATAAATATTTTCCGGGTCGTTAAGGGTGGCATTTTTTGCATATTCGATGGAAGGCTCAATTTTGCGTTGAGCCCGGTAAATCCTTGCCAACTCGTACATTGAAGCAGCATCACCGGGGTCAATATCCAGGCATTTTATGTATAATTCCTCTGCCTTGGTGAGATTGCCAAGCATACGTTGCTTATTGGCATCAATAAAAACAGAGGTATTGTCGGCCTTATCGCCTGGTGGCCTCTTGCGGGTATCAGTGGTATCCTGAGATACTGCTGTGCTAATGTTATAACCTGTCACAAAAAACAGGGTCATTCCAAAAAACAATATTACTGTCCAAATCCTCATTTAATTTACCTTTCTTATATTAACAGCCTCCCCGGAGAAACTGATGAAGCGGGGTAAAATTAGTAATAAAAATGCAAAGACATGATACAGCCTGTTGATTTGTATTGCGATACCGGAAGATAAAAAATCGCCTGAATGCTTATTCACGAACCACAAATGGGGTGAAGACGGTATTGCTTTCATGAAGGGCACGATCGACAAGCACTACACTGAAGCGGATCGTGTCAAAATCAGAATTGAAATTATAGATGAAGATCGTATCCTTGATCATCCCTTTGATGGCTTTATTCCTGCCCGGGGGTGTCAAAATAGGTATCCTGGCACTCAGCGAGATGGTGTCATATTCCTGGGTTGATGGATTATAGCTTAATAGCGGTACTTCTGTGACAACACCATTCCGGACTTCAAAATAAGTGATGATGAAGTTGTAATAATACCGGCTTTCGGGATTATAAGGCGCTAAGGTATCTCCCTGTGAGAGTCCAATATCACCATCCCCATCCGTGTAGTTAACGGTGATCACCCCACGGTCATAAATGCCAAGTTCGGAATTATACAAACCGATAAAACTCTCATATTCTATTGCCGGGATCTCTGAATAATTCACCCGCTTAGTGCACGATGAAAACAAAATGATCACCAGCATTATCAGAATAAAATATATTTTTGATACAGGATTCATGTTTAAATGAAAAATAAAAATACGCAAAAACCTTATACGAGAAATTTAATTGAAAGATCTCATTGCAGATAAAATCTTTAGGCTCACTGATGTCCATAGTTTTAACGAACTGGTGCTGGAAATATTTCACCTGCAATACTATCATAACCCGGTTTACAGGAATTACGTGGACCAACTGGGTATAAAGCCCTCTTCAATTCATGCTCCGGAGCAGATACCCTTTCTGCCCATTGAGTTGTATAAATCCCTGGAGGTGATTTGGGAAAACCAGGAGCCTGACCTGGTTTTCGAAAGCAGCGGAACCAGCGGAAGCATTCCTTCCAAACATTTTGTGGCAGATGCAAGCCTTTACAGGCAAAGCTTTACCCGTTGTTTTGAATTGATATTTGGAGATCCCCGTCAATATTGCATCCTGGCGCTCCTGCCATCCTACCTGGAGCGGGGCAATTCATCACTGGTTTATATGCTTAATGAGCTTATTCAGATGACGGGAGATAGCGACAGTGGTTTCTTCCTGGATCAGATTGATGTGCTTGTAGAAACCCTGGGAAAAGTATATCCTGGAAAAAAGATCATACTGATTGGTGTAACTTTTGCCTTGCTGGATCTTGTGGAAAGTCAAAAACTGGATTTTCCTGATCTGATTGTGATGGAAACTGGCGGGATGAAAGGCAGAAGAGTTGAAATGATAAGAGAAGATCTGCACAAAGTGTTATGCAAAGGCTTTGGGGTGCAACAGATCTACAGTGAGTATGGAATGACAGAGCTCTTGTCACAGGCTTATTCCTGGGCTGATGGCCGTTTTAGCGCGGCACCCTGGATGCAGGTAATGGTCAGGGACCTGCATGATCCATTAAGCTATCTTCCTGTGGGCAAAACCGGGCCTTTAAACATCATTGATCTGGCCAATCTCTATTCCTGCTCTTTCATTGCCACGCAGGACCTTGGGCGGATCAATCCGGACGGGACCTTTGAAGTCCTGGGAAGGGTTGATGATAGTGATGTGCGGGGGTGCAATTTGCTGGTGTCTATTTAATTTTAACCAGTTTCCTAACGATAACCTGTTCCCCGGCCTGCATTTTCAAAAAGTATACTCCTTCCGGAACATCACTTAGATCAATCTCCATCTCGTACACCCCCGGAATTTTTTCTTCATGAACCAATTCCCGAATCTTCTTTCCGGAAATATCATATAAATCAGATATCAGATATCCGATATCATGAATCAGATATCGAAGGCGCACCGCGCCTGAACATGGATTGGGATAGATTAAAAGATCAAGATTTTCAGGAATTTCAGGCAATCCAACCGTATTGTCAACCGTCACTTCAAATGCTTCAGAATAATCGCTTTCTCCACATTCATTCATGGCTTTCACGCTGATCATGGCAGTTCCAAGATAGGTAGGGCTCCAGATCACATTACCGGTGCTTGTATTGCCACTGATGGTTCCGGCCTCTAGCGGGTCGATCTGCCAGGAATAATCAATAGCATAAGGTACCACCGGAATCGTATAATCTGAGGAGGTGGTAATTCTTAAGTCAA
>JAUXCL010000176.1 GCA_030618905.1 Bacteroidales bacterium
CTTAATACTTAATACTCAATACTTAATACTCAATACTTAATACTAATTACTTTCCTGAAGGGAACCTACTAATTCGATCTTCGGCATTTTAAGATGACCATAAATAACCATTACATCAACAATTCCTTCGTCATTGCTTTGAAAATGGATTTTGTCTTCGTTCAGTTCATTTCCAAAGGAAGCTGGCTCATCCAATGGATGTAGCTTTATCACAAGATCATTGGTAGGATCATCCACTTCCAGGATCCCATCCTTATAATACACCCTGAAATCACCGGGAACCGATAACATTTTATAATTCCCTATATATGGATGCAGAGCAGTCGGAGCATCCTCAGGGATTTCATCCTGAATTGCAGATTTTTTCAGTTTTGCAATTTGTTGCAGCCATAATTCTGCAATTTCACCAGCATCATTTTCATGAAAAGTAAAATTGATTTGCCGGGTCAATTGTGGATACCACCTTCCTTCTTCATCAGGATCTTCCAGCGCCAGTACCATCTTACCCGGAATATCAACCGCCAGGTGATCATTCTGATACAGGATCTTAAACTCTTTACCGTTTTTCAGGACCTTATAATTACCGATATATGCCTGATACTTTTCAGGAATCTCTGCTTCAATATGCCCAAGCTGTTGTTCTTTATGACGGTATTCAAGGATTTCCATATCTTCTGGCTGGAATGATGCCTGTTCACCAAGTCGAATGTGGCCCGCATCGACATAATCCACTTCCCCAAATGTTGCATCAATGGGTATCCAGCCGGCTTCACCCATAAAGACTTCAGTCCAGGCATGTTGTCCAAAACATCCACCGTACTGGGAGATATAAGCACAACCCATGACGAATCTTGCAGGTATGCCAACCCCCCTGCAAAAAGCGGCTAATAATCGGGTATGTGACCCACATTCACCTTCCCTGGTTTTATAAGTGTTAATGGCAGAAGTTCCCCCTGGTATTGCCGGATCAATATTTCGGTGCACCCATTTGCTCAAAAGGATGGCAGCCTGCCAGGAGTCTGTGGCGCCCCTGGTGACCTGTTGCGCTTTGCTGATCAGGGCGGTTTCATTTGATTCAATTAAATACTCCGGTTCCAAATATTTCTGAAGTGAATCGATTAAATCAAAATCATATGGAAAACCGGGCGCATTTTCACCATAATATCTTTGAGGTTCCGTCTCAAAAATTCCATCAATAAAATTATCCTCCACTGTCCCGGAAAATATTTGTCCCGGAAAATTCAAACCCTCCATACTGACCCATTCTCCTACCGAATTGATCCTGGCCCTTACCTTCAAGTAAGTCAGATCAGATGGTCTTGGAATGACTTTGTTGACTTTTGCAAATAATAGGTCGTTGAGGTTGACAATTGTGATCCTCTTCACCACAGATTCATCAGCCAGATAGATCAACCTGCTTTCGGCAATAAAATGCTTTATGGGAAATCCGGTTTCGCTATCCAGCCAGAGTTTTGATTTTATGCCCATCTCCATGTTTAGTTCTTCCAATACCAGGCTTTGGTATGTTTGACCAGCCAGTATTAATTCCTCCTCTCCTATCCTGGTATACTTCTTCTCGACAATATCACCGGTTTTATCATCAAATATCCGATAAGATCTCTCCTGTATTGTATCCTTTATAAAATCTCTCAATAAATGCGGGTTAGCAGTGGGCAATTCCACGATCACATCCGGTGCAATCTCTACTTCTTTCCTGGTGCCCGTGCTGCTTTCATAGTGGTATGCGATACCGTCTTTGATCTCAATTGTAGAGTGAATGTTAAGTTTTCCAAGCTCAATATCTGAAACTTGAGAAAAATATCCTTCCTGTTCAGGGTCATAACACAATTCATAATTTATTTTCATATCCACATCACCTTCCAGCACAGACAATTTGTTCAAAACATTTCCCCTGATAAGGCCATATTCTTTTTCTCCTTCGAGATAGCTATAAGTAACTATTTTATAATATCCACAAAGGACATCATTGATTTCAATGCCATAATAATAGGTTTCCTTCTCTGTGGTATCTCGCTGTGCGCATGATTGAAAGGGGAGTACAAGCAGCAGAAACAATATACATGTCAATAAAATATTAATTTTTTTCATGATTAATCTGGTATTTAAATTGATTTTAATTCCGTGATGATCCTTTCTTCATTTCCATTCTTATAGTAATCAAGGAATTGCGTAAAAACATTACTGAGCGCCTCGCATAATTGGTCAAAAGTCAATTGATTCCGGTACATTTTATAATCCTGCTCAGATATCTGGACCATGACTTTGCCATCATTGGCAAATGATAAGTGAGTGATCTTTTGAAAAGTTTTATCCACCAGGGAGCTTCTGCCCATTGAGAATCCTACTTGTACCAATTGCGGACCCACAGTATACCGGCTAATATCCTTGCCACTTAAGTAGCGGGCAAAGCCAATGATCTCATTTTTGTTGTAGTCTTCCTGACCTGCATAATATGGCCGGTCGGTAAAACCATTTGAAGTATCTGTCACCATTTCAGCGGCAAGTTTAAATATCCTTCTTGCTGATTTCTCCAGACGATGGCTTTTCATTATGGCAGGAAAAAGAAATGGATTGATGATAAATAAGGTTCCCAGGTGAATGAATGCCCCGACCATGGTAAAATGCTCCGATATCCAGACTACCGTCTGACTATCTGCACTGTATATTCCAATCAAATTCAGCATCTTTACAATATCAGCAGGGTGGGAAGCAAGAAAATAATGCCATAAGAACAGCCCTGTCAAGCCAAAACATAACAGCGGTTGAAACATCTTGTACCTGATAGTGAACATAATGCCAATTACAATCAATGCGAACCCGTATGTATAGGTCAGGAAGTATGTATTAAAAGCCTGATCTTCTATAATTAGCGAGACAATACCAATAAAGCTTATGATCGCGTACGGCCATTGTAATTTCCATTTTATACTTGAATTATTCATTTGATTTGATATTTAATGATGATTATCTTGCTGTTTTTAACTCCGTAATGATCCTGACTTCATTACCATCTTTATAGTATTCCAGGAATCGTTTAAAAATGTTCCCAATTGATGCACACAACTGGTCAAAACTGAATTTCTCCCGGTATTGCCGGTAATCAAAGGCTGAGATAGATACTGTTATATTGCCCTCATGGTCAAGCCGGACATAACTGATTTCAGTTGGATCTTGCGCAATAACCGGGCTCTTGCCTAAAGAAAAACCCAGGTATACACAATTCTCTTTATAATATGAGCGGGCAATGAATTTCCCATTGACAAACCTGGCAAACCCCATCAATTCTTCCGAAGTGTAACGGGTAGTGCCGGCGGAGAAAGGCCGGTCGGTATAACCGTCCGAGGTATCGTAGAAAAGCTCCGCTGCAAGTTTCAACAAGCGCCTGGCGTTGGTTTCAAAGCGCTCAGCCCCGGCAAAGGTTGGCCAGAAAAAGATCACAAAAATTATGACGAGAAATATATTGATAAAATACCCCTCCGGGTGTAAATAGGGTATATGAAATAAATGATAATTTGACAAGCTCTGAAAGGTGCTGGTTGTCGCCAGGAAACCTACAACAGGATATACCCACAACCTATACCTGAACCATTGATAAAGCCCCATGATGAAAAAGAAAAGACTCAATAATATGATGGTATATATTGGACCTATGGCTATACCAGGAAATTCTTTTTCAAGCATTCTTCGGATAAGGAACTCACAAATTCCCAGCACATATGCTGACACAATTGCGAGCGGATATATCCGTCCGATGGGTCCTTTGAGCTTTGATCTGATTAACATGGCTTTTGAATTATCTTTATTAGTACCTAATTATCAATTTTTTATATACTTCATTATTTATGAACTTTACAAATATAGAACTTTTAAAAGCCTTTGTCAAGTTTTTTTTGAAAAAAGTGATCAGTGATCACTGACCAGTGATCAGAAAATTCTTCCGCTTCACGCTTCACGCTTCACACTTCACTTCTTTTTTATACCTTTGAATATCTCCATAACAAATAGCATTATGAATAAAAACATTATTTACATACTGACTTTGGCATTAATTTTTTCAGCCTGCAAAAAAGATGAAAACGAAGAAGATATCCCAGAAGAAGAACCTATAAACTGGACCCTGATGGAAGGCACTATGAGTTATCATTCCGGTGCCGCCATGCAACTTACACCGGATAATGGGATTGTCCTTACCGGCAACCTCAACACCAATTACCAGGTTTACAAGACCAGCACCGGCTTCCAGGAAACCTGGAGTGTAAACAAAGGTTTGCAGGCCTTTGAAGAAGCCAATGCAGTTGTGGTTACGGATAACAATAATTATATCATAGCGGGGAATTCTGCATTTGGATTTGAATCCAGGGTATATGTTTTGCGTTTGGATGTATCCGGCAATATTGTCTGGTCTCAAAACTATGAATGGGCAGATATCAGTGTTTGCCATGGCATTTGCAAATCAAATGACAATAAATATGTTTTATGCGGCCATTCACAAGATGTTAATAACAGGGACTCATTTGGTGATGTTCAGGCCATGATGATCAATGATGATGGCGATACTCTGTGGAACAGGATTTATGAAGATATCGGAGAAGAAACAGCATATGCCATTGTCTCAACCAATGATGGTGGGTTTGTGATGACGGGCAGGGATGAAAATAACAATAACAAAGACCTGGCTTTAATCAAAATTGATGCAAACGGAAATTTATTATGGTTTAACTTCTTTGGAGGCAACACCTGGGATGAAGGCTTTTATGTTATTGAAGACCAGCAGGGCAATCTCCTGGCTTGTGGTATGTCCCAAAGTAATGATTCCCAGGTTTATGTCGTCAAGACCAATAGCTCCGGTATTCTCATCTGGGAACGTACCTTTGGCAGAAGCGACAGGTCGGAGAAAGGGTTTTGTATTCAGCAAACATCAGGTGGATATGTTATTTCCGGAAGTCAATACATAGTTGAAAACATCGACGACGATATATACCTGCTTAAGATTGACAATGAAGGCAACTTTGTCTGGGAGCAAACCTATGGCGGCTCCAACAGCGACTACGGAAATGCTGTCCGGATTCTGCCGGATGATAAGCTGGTCATCGCCGGAACCACAAAGAGCAATTCAGTCGATGGTCAAATATATCTGCTGAAGACAGATGCAAATGGGAATATGCAGTGAACGGTGAACAGTGAACAGTGAACAGAAAAACTTATAAC